>JALSTC010000407.1 GCA_026983935.1 Ardenticatenia bacterium | reverse complement strand
GCTGCCGAGGGAGTTTCTTCACTTTACGAAACACCCGCCCCCGATCCCAGTGAAGAGCTTTTCCCCCTCGCCGCCACAGAGCCAGACGAAACCCACCACGGCGTCACCGGTGCCATTGAAACGGACGCTGAGACCGCCGAGCCGATCACCGATCAGGCCGAACGGCATGAAGATGAAGACCGGGGCGCACGTGAAACTGTGGAATCCGCACCAACGGTTGACCCGGCCACTCTGACAATGTATGCCTGCGCCTGGGTGCTGCGTGACCCCGACAGCGGCTTTGACGATGAGCTATGTGAGTCTCTGCCAGGCTGGGTGCAAGAGATCATCAGCGCCCGCCACTGGATGGCCGAGCAAGTTGACGTGCAGCCGGACTACATCAGCGCTGTGATCGGCGTACCGCCAGGTGAATCACCATCAGCGGTTGTCCACGCCCTGATGCAGGAAACAGCACAGCGTATCATGGCCGTCCGCCCTGACATCGCACCCCAGCCCGGCGAGTTGTGGGCAGATGCCTATTACATCGTCACGCCGGGTCGCCCACTGAGCGGCGAGGAAATCAGCAATTTTATCAGCTTCCAGCGTGAAAACTGAGCCACGCCATCCGGACAATCCCCATGGAGTCTGATGAACAATAAGGAACGCCCTACGCTGATCATGATTGACGGGCACGCCCTGGCTTATCGCCAGTTCTACGCGCTGCCGATGGAATCCTTCAGCACAAGCAGCGGCCACCCAACAAACGCAACTTATGGCTTCGCCCGCACACTGCTCAATATCCTGGAAAAGGACAGACCGGCCTACCTTCTTGTCACCTTTGACCAGGGCCTTAGCGAGCGCGATACAGTCTACGAAGCATACAAAGGCACGCGCGAGAAGATGCCGGATGAGCTGCGCATGCAGTTGGACGACATCCGTGAACTGGTGGAAGCTTTCAACATCCCGATTCTGGAAGTGCCCGGCTATGAAGCCGATGATGTGCTGGGCACGCTGGCCCCACAGGCTGAAGCCGCCGGTCTTGATGTGCTGATCGTCACCGGTGACCGTGACCTGCTGCAGCTTGTCACCGACCACACCCACGTGCGCCTGCCCCCCGGGCGATGGAGCAAACAGGATCAGCTTTTTGATCCGGAAGCTTTCCGGGAGAAGTACGGCCTCGAACCTGCGCAGCTTGTTGACCTCAAGGCACTGATGGGGGACAGCTCCGACAACATCCCCGGTGTAGCCGGTATCGGGGAAAAAGGGGCGACGAAGCTGCTCCGCGCCTACGGCACACTGGAGAACATCTATGCCCATCTTGACGATCTCCCTGCCGGACAGCGCAAAAAGCTGGAGGCCGGGCGTGACATGGCCTTCCTCAGCAAAAAGCTGGCCCAGATCAGGCGTGACGTCCCGGTCCAGCTCGACTTGAAGGCCTGCGTCGCCCACGACTATGATCGCGATCGGGTGGCTGAACTGTTCCGCCGCCTGGAATTCCGAACCCTGATCCGCCAGCTTCCCCACGACGGCCAGGGTAAAGAATCCGGCGGCGCGACCCAGCTCAGCCTTTTTGGGGAAGAAGCCCCGGCAGATGAAGCTGCCGGACTTCCCGCGCCGGAAGTCCCGGTCAATACGGTCATCGTGCGAGACGAGGCAGCCCTGCAAACCCTGATGACCACACTCAAGACGGCAACAGCCATCACCTTTGACGTCGAAACGACAAGCACCGATAAAATGCGGGCCGACCTGGTGGGCATCGCGCTGGCTGTTGACTCGGAGACAGGCTACTACATTCCCATGGGGCACAACCCCGTCCCCGGCGAAGGGCAGGATGCCCTCCTGGCAGAAGCCCGGATTTCGCAGCTACCGCTGGAGACGGTCATCGCGGCGCTGCGCCCCCTGCTCACCGACCCGGCAGTGCCGAAGTATGCACACAACGGCAAATACGATCTGGTCGTCATGCGCCGCCATGGCAGCGATGTCACCCCCATCAGCTTCGACACCATGATCGCCGAGTGGCTCAGCAACCCCGGCAGCCGCAACAAGGGGTTGAAAAATCTGGCCTGGGTGCGGCTGGGCATCGAAATGACGCCGATTGAAGACCTGATCGGCAAGGGGAGCAAACAAATCACCATTGATCGCGTCTCCGTTGAGCGCGTCGCGCCTTATGCTGCCGCCGATGCCGCCATCACCCATCGGCTGGTGGACGTGCTGCGCCCGGAACTGGAAGAGAAAGCGCTGCTCAAGCTCTACAACGAACTGGAAATGCCGCTGATTCCGGTGCTGGCTGATATGGAAATGGCCGGGGTGCTGCTGGATACCGACTTCCTGCAAACCATGAGCGCCGAACTGGGTGAACGTCTGGCACAACTGGAAGAAGAAATCTACGCCCTCTCCGGCGGCTACGGCAAATTCAACATCAACAGCCCCAAGCAGCTCAACGATGTTTTATTTGGCAAGCTCCAGCTCCCGACCGCCGGACTCAAAAAGACCACACACGGCTTCTCGACCTCGGCGGATGTGTTGGAAGCATTGAAGGACAAGCATCCTATCGTCCCCCTCATCCTGGATTACCGCGAACTGACCAAGCTCAAGGGGACTTATGTAGATGCGCTGCCCGAACTGGTTAATCCGGAGACCGGACGGCTGCACACCAGCTTTAACCAGACCGGCACCGTCACAGGCCGTATCAGCAGCGATAATCCCAACCTGCAGAACATTCCCGTTCGGACAGAAGTGGGCCGCCAGATTCGCAGGGCATTTATTGCGCCGCCAGATTACGTGCTGCTGTCAGTGGACTACAGCCAGGTTGAACTGCGCGTGC
>JALSTC010000406.1 GCA_026983935.1 Ardenticatenia bacterium | reverse complement strand
GCCATCCCCGACGGTGACGGCTACGGCCACGCCGTCGCCGACCGTTTTCCGTCGGGCCAGCCGGACGCCAACCCGCACGCCTTTCAGGCTGCCCACTGTTGTGCTGCCGACCATCACGCTCCGGCCTTCATCCATGCCGACCCTGGCGGCTTTCGTCACGCCGACTCAATCGGAGGCCAGGGTGTCCTGCCCGGGGATGCCGCCGTCGCTCATCGGGCCGGGCGACATTGGCTTTGTCAGTGATGAAGACCCGCGACCGGTCAATGTGCGCAGTGCCCCCGGCCTGAGCGCGACGCGCATCGGCCAGCTTCCGGTGCTGGCCCGCTTCACGGTGCTGGAAGGGCCGACCTGCCGGGATGGCCACCCCTGGTTCCGTGTGCGGAGTGCCAATGGCAGGCTGACGGGCTGGATCGCCGAATCGGGGGAGGGCATATACTACGTACTGCCGCTGTCGGGCGGGCAGCCGGTCAGCCAGAACTGCCCCGGCGTGATGCCGACCCGTCTGCGGGTGGGTATGGAGGCGGTGGTGGATACGCCCACCGGCCTGCCGCTGCGGATGCATGATGAGCCGGGATCGTCCACACCGGTGACCGCCCTCATTCCGGATGGCACGCCGGTCACCATTCTGGCCGGGATGGTCTGTATGGATGGCTATAGCTGGTGGCAGTACCGGACGGTCAGCGGACGGGTTGGCTGGTCATCCGAAGCGGACGACAACAGTTATTTCCTCGCGCCGCGCTAGATAGGTGGCTGGTGATGCGGTATGGATTTCGTCATTGATGCAATGCGGCCCGACGACTGGCAGGCCGTCCGGGCGATTTATCAGGAAGGCATTGCCACCGGCAGCGCGACTTTCGAGACCGAAGTGCCGTCGTGGGAGGTTTGGGACGCGCATCATCGGCAGGACTGCCGCCTGGTTGCCCGTCAGGGAGATCGTGTCATCGGCTGGGCGGCGCTGAGTCCGGTGTCCGGGCGCTGTGTGTACGCGGGCGTGGCTGAGGTGAGCATCTACATCACGGCATCGGCCCGCAGGCAGGGAGTCGGCAAGGCGCTGCTGCAGGCGCTCATCGCCGAATCGGAGCGTGCGGGTGTCTGGACGCTGCAGGCCGGTATCCTCCCGGAGAATACGGCCAGCCTGGCGCTGCACAAATCCTGCGGCTTCCGTGTGGTCGGGCGGCGGGAGCGGTTGGGGCAGTTGCACGGCGTCTGGCGGGACGTGCTGCTGCTGGAACGGCGCAGTTCGGTGGTTGGCAATCAGGAGGTGTCCGGCGGCGGCAGGCAGCGCAGCGGATACTGCGATCCCTCCGGATCGTTGAGCGATAAGCCGAGATAGGGCGTCGGGTCGAGTGTGTTGCCGAACACGGCCTCGTTGCGGTAGTGTCCGCTGCGGTCGCTCCGCACGATGCTGAAGTGCACGTGCAGGCCGATGCGCGGCGCGGATGGCCCACCGTTGTAGAGGCCCTGATAGCCCAGCAGATCGCCCTGCCGCACGGGGACGTCATATGTGCCGGGCGGGAAGCGTTCCACGATGTACGAGTGGTCCCCATTCAGATCGGCCATGTGCGTATAGTACGTCCAGATCGTCTCGCCGGGGTGCAGCGGATCGTCGTGGCGGATGATCACGGCGGAGCGCCAATCGGCCTCGCGGGTCAGAAAGCCGTCATACGCGGCGTAGACCGGCACCGTGCCGGGCGATCCCTGCCCGAAGATGTCAATACCTGGATGCGGGTTGAGGGCATTGTACGGCCCATAGGCAGCGTTCCAGGGCAGCCCGCCGACCAGCCCTGACGATGGCACAAGGAAGGGGTAGCCGGGGCAGGGGGCATCGAAGCTTGTGGCGAGCGCTTCTCGCGAGGCGGGATCGCTGAACCAGCGGATCAGGGCTTCATTGGGCGGGCGGTGTGCGGCGCGGTTAAGCAGGCTGTTGAGCAGGCCGCGCACCCGCCCGTCGGTTAGATAAAGCGCAGCCAGCGCGATCGCCGCCGCGCCTGTGATGGCGGCGACGCCGATCAGCCACCGCCGCCGCGACCCTCGGATAGGCACTTCGGTTTCCACTACCGGCAGCTCCAGGATTCTCATCGACTAAACCAGCGCCCGATCGTAACCGCTGCGGCAGGATCGTGCCAGTAAACGGCGGGGGCACGTTGAAATGTCCCCACCATTCCGTTATGCGTTTCGATGTCGTTTTTATATGATATCGGCCCTGCGGCATGACGGCGGCAGCGGGCAGTGCTAACCCGATCAGGCTGATGCAGAGCAGGACAAAAGCAGTGAGTCTGTGGCGCTGCTGGCGAAACATACTTCCTCCTTGCGAGTTCTGCCCAAGTGTACAGCTTTTCTGGCGTGCGGCCATGAATCAGGGCAGAATCGGTGCATGTATCTGGAGAGGAATACGGCATGGCTTATGATGACGTGATGCGGCAGCGCGTGCTGCTGGGTGGTGAGCGGCTGGTGCTGCTGAGCAAAGCGGGCATGGTCGGCTGGGATGAGGTGGCGGCGGCTTCGGCGCTGCTGGCGGAAAGCGCCGAACTGGCTCCCGGTATGCGCGTGCTGCTGCTGGAAGGCGGGACGGGGGCGCTGGCCGTCTGGGCGGCGCGGCGCGGCGCGGATGTGCATTATTATGATGGCAGCCTGATTGCAGCGCGGATGGCCCGCCAGACGCTGGACGCGAATACGGTCGCGGGCGTGACCATCCATGAGGCCGCCTGTCCACCGCCGGAGGAGGCCGGGGCGTTTGATCTGGCCCTGCTGCCGCTGCCCAAGGGGCGTGCCTATACACAGGCGCTGTTTGGTGAGGCCTGCCGGGCGCTC
>JALSTC010000405.1 GCA_026983935.1 Ardenticatenia bacterium | reverse complement strand
GCATAAGGCGCTGGGCGAAAGCATCGCCAAATATGAGAGCGCCCATGGCGAGATCAAAGTACCGCCCACCCTGGCCGATCAGTTGTTCAAAGCCGCGCGCAGCACCACCGGCGGCGTAGAAGAAGACGATGAAGGGACGGAGCATGAATAACCTCGACGCCATCGTGGAAGCCATCCGCGCCGATTTTGAAGCGCGTGATGCCCAGCGCGAGACGGCTCTCAAGCAGTCGCGGACGCTGATCCGCCACTGCGCGGACGTGATCCGCGCCGTGCACCGCCGAGAATGGGACAGCGTGGATGCCCGCATGGCTACGATGCGTGCCGCCGCCGATGCGCTGCGCGCAACAGTCGCCGGCTACCCCGAACTGGAGCACACCGGCTACACCCAGGATGCCCTGAAGGAATACGTCGAGGCGGTGATTACCTATGCCATCGTGCGCGGCGATGCGCAGCTTCCCACGCCGGAATCGCTGGGCGTGAAGTCGAGCACCTACCTCAACGGCCTGGCGGAAGCTGCCTCCGAAATGCGGCGCAAGATTCTGGATATCCTGCGCACGGGACATGACGGCGAAGTCGAACGGCTGCTGACAACGATGGATGCCGTCTATACGGCACTGTTCGGCTTTGACTTCCCCGATGCAATCACGGGTGGGCTGCGCCGCCGCGTGGATCAACTGCGCGGCGTGCTGGAGCGCACACGCGGCGATGTGACCACCAGTCTGCGTCAGGAGCGGCTGCTGACCGCCCTGCGTGAGATCGAGTCGCGGCTGGATATGGACACATAACGCCATATTTTCAATACCAGGAGCATGACATGTCAGGCAGGTACTTATTCGAGCCACAGATATCGCCATACTTCAATGCTGATGCTGATCTGGTGCTTTACGAGGGTGATGTCAATGATTTTGTGCAGACATTACCGGACAACTCCATCAAGTTGATCATCACCTCTCCGCCCTACAATCTCGGCAAGGCATATGAAACGCGCACATCAATAAAGGCCTACCTGGAAACTCAAACACAACTTATCGCGCAGCTCTGCCGTGTTCTCCGCGATGACGGCAGTCTCTGCTGGCAAACCGGTAATTACGTCGAAAAAGGTGAAGTATTCCCTCTGGATATCTTCTACTACCCTATCTTCAAAGACCACGGGCTGGTCCTCCGGAATCGCATCATCTGGCGGTTCGGTCACGGTCTTCACGCATCCAAACGCTTCTCAGGCCGTTATGAGACCATCCTGTGGTTCACTAAAAGTGACCAATACACCTTCAATCTTGATGCCGTCCGTGTACCATCAAAGTATCCTGGCAAGCGTCACTACAAAGGCCCGAATAAAGGAAAACCATCGGGCAACCCAAAGGGGAAGAATCCGTCAGACATCTGGGAAATTATCGCGCAAGACTGGGATGAAGCAGTCTGGGATATTCCCAATGTGAAATCGAATCACCCGGAAAAAACGATCCATCCCTGCCAATATCCGATAGAACTGGTCGAGCGCTGTGTCCTCGCACTCACAGATGAGCATGACTGGGTCTTTGATCCCTATGCCGGGGTCGGCAGCGCCCTGATTGCAGCCATCAAACACGATCGCCGTGCAATGGGAAGTGAAAAAGAACCAGAGTACATTACCATCGCCCGTGAGCGGTTGCGTGCGTACTTTAATGGTGCACTCAGAATTCGCCCGCTGGGTAAACCGATTTATCAGCCTTCAGGCCGAGAAAAGGTCTCCCAGATTCCGGAGGAGTGGAAAGCAAACACTGATCGGAAAGAAACGGACATCTCATGATTATTGCCGGTATCTATTCTTTTAAGAATGGAAAGGAAATCCTTGAAGCGCAGTTTCCAAACGAAATTGAGGAAATTCAGAGCATCATTGCTTCCATTCAGGGTCTGGCACACAAGACCAAAGCCAGCCAGGAAAAGACAATGCCGGGACGAATGCTTTATAGTCCCTCATCCCTGAACAAAGCATTTGGGGAAGCATTCGCCTCTCACGGATGGCGAAAATACCGCGTCCGCTGTGAGTATCCAACGCAGTACTACACTGTCAATTATACGCCCGCTCCCCCGATCAGAAACGCTTATCGTGAGATGGACTTCGTGAAAAATAGAGTCGGGGTAGAGGTTCAGTTTGGCAAATACGCTTTCATGGTCTACAACGTCTGTGCCAAAATGACCATTTTTCACAATCAGGGAGTCATTGATATCGGCGTTGAGATCGTGCCCGTCAAGGAACTTGCAGACGAAATGTCCACCGGCGTTTCCTACTTCGAGCAGTTCGTCTGGGATCTGGAGCATCGCGGAGTAGCCGATATTGATATTCCCGTGCTGATTTTTGGAATAACCACATGAGACAGTAATATAGACTATTCTGGTGCGTAGCCCAAGCGTCAGGGAAGCATCGCCCAGGCGTACAGTACTCCCGGCCTATTGCCCCGATACTGGCAGATGACTGCATACTGATGACATCAGACAGGGCTTTGTTATGTCCGGCGGAAACACCATGACAGGCAGCAAACGCAGCAACGACGCCTATTTCACCGTCAAGACCCGCGAGGAAGCGCCCCGGCGCGTACTGCTGGCCGAGTTCCCCTACAGCATCGGGCGGGCGCGGGACTGCGACCTGGTGATTGACCAGACGGCGGTCTCGCGGCTGCATGCCCGGCTGGAGCTGGATCATGAACAGGTGGCGATCATCGACCTGGGCAGCACCAACGGCACGTTCGTCAATCATCAGCGGCTGGAGCCGCACACGCCGCGCCGCTTGAAATCCGGCGATGTGATCAACCTGGCGAACGTCTGCCTGCTGGAGTTTGACG
>JALSTC010000404.1 GCA_026983935.1 Ardenticatenia bacterium | reverse complement strand
GCAGTTGTACGACCTGCTGCGCGGGGAGCGCGAGGATCGCATCCTGGCTGTGCTGGAGCGGGTCGGGCTGGCGGCGCGGGCAGATGATCTGGTGCGCACCTTTTCGCGGGGGATGCAGCAGCGGCTGGCGATCGCCCGTGCCATCCTGCACCGGCCGCATGTGCTGCTTTTTGATGAGCCATACACCGGTCTGGATCAGGACGCCGCCGCCATGCTGGACGATCTGCTGCGTGACGTCGCGCAGGATGGCCACACCATCATCATGACCACGCATGATCTGAGCCGGGCGCTGGCGCTGAGTTCGCATGTGGCCATTCTCAGTCGGGGTAAAATCGGGTATTATGGCCCTTCCGCCGACATCGATTCGCGAGAGTTTCCCATGATATATGCAGAAGTGACCGGCGCAGCATCGGTACGGTGAAGCCCATGAGTGAAACAGCACGCACAAACACGGCAGCCACATCCGCAGCGCCGCCGAAGCTGAAAACCGGCTTCTGGCGGGCGGTGCTGGCGCTGACGGTCAAGGACCTTCGCGCGGAGGTGCGCGGGCGCGAACTGATCAACGCCATGCTGCTGTTTTCGGTGATGGCGGTGCTGATCTTCAGTTTTGCCCTGGAACTGGATCGCGAGGCCCGCGAAACCTCCATCGCCGGGATATTCTGGGTGACGGTCATTTTTGCCGGGATGCTCGGCCTGAATCGCAGCCTGGCTGCGGAAAAAGATCGGGGTAATCTGGATGCCCTGCTGCTCGCCCCGGTGGAGCGCAGTGTGCTGCTGTTTGGTAAGATGCTCAGCAACCTGATCTTTATGCTGATTGTCTCCGTGCTGCTCATGCTGCTGATCACGGTGTTGTTCAATATCTCGCTGTTTGTGCCCTGGCTGGCTGTGGTGATCCTGTTGGGCACACTTGGCTTTGCCACCGTGGGCACGCTGCTTTCCAGCATGGCCGTGCATACCCGCGCCCGCGAGACGATGCTCCCGATTCTGCTGCTGCCGGTCAGTCTGCCGATCATTCTCAGTGCCGTGCGGGCCAGCACGGCCATATTGACCGGCACGCCGCAGGAGGACTGGATCGCCTGGCCGCAGATGCTTCTGGTAGCCGATATCGTTTTGCTGGCGATGTCTTATATTTTGTTTGATTTCGTTGTTGAAGAGTAGGGGAGAATAGAAAGGACGATCGCCATGACCCAATCGCAGTCTCCCACTCGCCCACGTTTGCTGACCGGACTGACGGTTCTCGCCGTCATCATGTTTGTGCTTGCCCTCGGCATGGCCCTCTTTTATGCGCCGACCGACCAGCAGGGCCACGTGCAGCGCATCTTTTACCCGCATCTGGGGGCATTCATCGGCGGTGCACTGGCCTATTTGATCGCGGCCATTGCCAGCGTCCTCTACCTGATCAAGCGTGATGTGAAGTGGGACACGCTGGCGCTGTCGGCTGTCGAGATCGGCCTGGTGCTCACCGGCTTTAACCTGCTCAGCGGCATGATCTGGGCACGCCCGATCTGGAATACCTGGTGGACGTGGGATCCGCGCCTGACCTCGGCGGCGGTCATGTGGCTGGCCTATGCGGCCTACCTGATGCTGCGCAACGGCCTGGAAGACCCGGATCGCCGGGGCCGCTTTGCCGCCGTATATGGCATCGTGGCATTTTCCAGCGTGTTGTTCACAACCTTCATTACCCGCGTGCGTCCGGATACGATCCATCCCGTCGTCGTCGGGCCAAGCCCGCAAAATGCACAGGGCGGTTTCAATGTGGAGCGGGGCGCGATGACGCTGACCCTGGTCTTCAATATTTTGACCTTCCTCGTGATTTCCGTCACGCTGATCTGGTACCGCGTCCGGCTGGAGAATCTGTCGCGGCGTGTGCAGGCATTGAAGTTCAAGGTGCTTTCTCGCTAAAAGGATTGTGATCATGCTGTTACAGGCAAATGGTATCCCTGACAACGTTGCCTATCTGGTGCTGGGGTTGGCCGTTCTGTTCACCGTGCTGGGCGGCTGGTTGGGCAGCTATCTCTGGCGGCTGCGCAACTTGCGCCGGGACATGGCGCTGCTGGAGCAGATGGCGGAGGAGGACACCGCCGCCGAAGCCGCGGATTCCGCCGCTGCTCACAGTGCCCAGCCAACCTGAGGCAAAGAGGTTGTCTCGCCCGACTTTTGTTGTCAAAGACGGCGGTCTGCCCCGCCGTCTTTTTGCTGCGAGGCGCTACGGCGTCTGGCCGGAAAGCACCTGATGGCAGGCGCTGCATGCGGCATTGACGACCGGCATAGGCCGCCAGAGCAGGGCTTCCAGCGTGTTCTCTGTATGAGCCACATGGCAGCGGGCGCATGTGCCGACGGCATCATCAAGCATGGCCATCCAGGCATCGGCGTATTCGACCAGATGATAGTGGGAAGCGCTGATCGGCAGCAGGGCGTCTTCATCTGGCGGATCGTCGCGGGAGGGCGGCGCGTGACACTGGGTGCAGCCGATTTCGCCAACCGGGTTGGTCGTTACGGCTGGCTGTGTATAGCTGCCGCTGAGGTATGCGCCGAGGTCGGACGCGCCTTGCAACAGGGCGTCAATTCGCCCGGCCAGGCCTTCGCCGCTGTGACAGTCAATGCAGCGCACGCCGACTGCGCTGTGTGCCGAAGCCAGATCGCTCGGTGCTTCCAGTGTGCGCTGGTAGAACGTGGCTTCCGGCTCAGTGTGGCAGCTTGCGCAGAAAGCATCACGGTTTTCCAGTTCCAGCGCCGCGCCGGTAGTGAGTACGGCCAGCAGCACCAGCGCAGTGGGCAGCATGATCAGCAGGAATCCGGCTCTGCGGGACAATGGCGTCTCCT
>JALSTC010000403.1 GCA_026983935.1 Ardenticatenia bacterium | reverse complement strand
TACAACCCCGGCACTGGCCGGGGCAGTTGCGGACTTTGTAAACGGGCGAGCGGTGCCTGTTATCCTCGTCTGCCCGGCAGGTTCTCCTCTGACAGCGGGATGCTGAAGAAGAAACGGCTTCCCTTTCCCGGCTGGCTTTCGACCCACACGTCACCGCCGTGCCAGCGGGCGACGCTGCGCACGATGAACAGCCCCAGACCGCTGCCTTTGATGCGGTTCTTCTTGATCTCTGGCGTGACAATACGCCCGCCGCGCTGGAACAGCAGCGGGATGTGTTCCGGCGCAATTCCCAGGCCGGTATCGCTGACACAGATAACCACGGAGTCATCTGCCAGTTCAACAGATACGGTAACCTCGCCACCATTGGGTGAGTATTTGATGGCGTTGCTCACCAGATTGATCAGGGCACGTTCTACCATCAGATGATCAACGTTGACGATGGGGATATTGGGCGCGATGGCCGCTTCCAGGGTGATGTTTTGCTTCCTGGCTACTTCCTGGTGATTGGATACGATGTCCTGAATAATGGCTGCCAGGTCGCTCGGCTCGCGGGACATTTCATAGAAGCCCGTTTCCGGGTCCCAACGTCCGGCATCCTGGATATTGTCTACCAGCGTCGTGATCTGGCTTATGCCAGTCAGGATTTTCTCCACAAATCCACGCTGTCGTTCATTCAGATCGCCTGTCATACTCAGCAGGCTGGCGAACCCCTGCATATAGGTCAGCGGCGAGCGAAGGTCATGAGAGACAAGCCGCACGAATTCCGCCTGATTCTTGTTGAGCCGCTTGAAATGAGTGATATCGCGGAGAATCAGGACGTAGCTATCAGCTTCCCCTGTCCCGGCGTCCACCTTTGAAAGCCGTGGGGAGAATGTCCGCTCATCTGGCCCTGTCCATTCTTCGTCTTCGTCCAGGTGCGTGCCACTCTCGAAAAACCGGACAAGCCGGGGATAGTCCTGGAAAACCGCTGCGATTGGCTGCGCAAGGATTTCCTGTGCTTTCAGGCCAAACAGGTCTTCGGCGGCGTGATTCATCAACGAAATCGTACCATCTTGTTCGACAACCAACACGGGATCAGAGGTTCCAGACAAAACCGCCTCCAGCCGCTTACGGCCATTCAGCGCTTCCTGGTACGATCGTGCATTGGCAATGGCTGCTGCTGCCAGTGCGGCCAGCGTGGAGATAAAAGTCGTTTCGCTTTCGGTGAATATGTGGGGGAGGCGATAGCCAAGCCAGAGTACACCCTGATAACGGCCTTCGGTCTGCAGCGGCCACCACCCGGCAGCGCCAAGCTGTCCTGCCAGTGACTGGTAAATCTGGCTTCCACTTGAGTTAGAAAGATCGTTGATGGTTTTTGGGCCTGTCTCGCGCGCCAGCTTGAGGATCGGCTGATCCAGGGGGGCCAGAAGTTCAGAATGTTCACCTGCGCCAAATGACCGGTATTCACCTGACGACAGGATGGCCACACGAACGGCCCCGGCTTTGGTAGCCTGCAATGCGCTGCGTACGACATCAGGCATGGTCTTTGCCAGATCAAAGCTGGATGCCAGGCGCTGGCTGACCTGAAGTAACTGTGTTTGGTTTTCTAGTTGTTTTTGCAATCGTGCCTGGATCTCTTCAACTGTTTCGACAGCTTTGCCGGACTGCGCCACTGCGTTTTCTCCGCCTACTTATAGGACTGGTGAATCAAGGCAGCGACTACATCATGTAGTCATCACGCCAGCTGGTTTGTCTATACTAATTGTGAGGCATTATAGCATCCGCGTTGAAGCCGGGCAAAATGACATGGTGTCGGTGGCTGTGGCCCAAAGAAGGGTTTTGGCGTATGATCGTGAAAAAGGAATCTCTTTCAACTGTTTGATGGGGGAGTGAAAATGGCAGCGTCTTTTGACTCTGATGAACTGGCACGGCAAATAGAAGCATATTTACCGGATGAAGCTCGCCGCTGGCTGGCCGATCTGCTGCATGATCATCTGGGTGGACGGATCACCAATCTGAGCCTGCAGGCAGAAATCGTGCTGAAAGCATGGGAACGCAACCCGGAAATGGCGCTTTCGGAAATGCAGGATTTGAAGAGTCGGCTGGATGAAGTCTCTGCGTTCCTGGTCGATCTGGTGCGCACTGTCACGCCGCCTGCAGAGGATTAACGAATGTCTTCCAGCATGGTGCGGATGCGAGCAGCCAGCATGTCAATGGCGACTTTGTTGAATCCGCCCTCAGGAATGATGACGTCGGCATGACGCTTGCTTGGTTCTACGAATTCCAGATGCATCGGGCGCACAGTTGCCAGGTACTGTTCGATGACTGATTCGGGGGTTCTGCCACGTTCTGCCACATCACGGCGCAGGCGGCGGATGAAACGTATATCATCGGGGGTATCCACGAAGATGCGGATATCAAAGGTTTCGCGGAGTTCTGGCTCAACGAAGATCAGGATGCCTTCAATCAGGATTATCGGCTGTGGATGAACTGTTGTTGTACCTTCCAGACGCTGGTGAGTGGTGAAGTCGTAGATCGGTGCCTCAACAGGCTGCCAGTTCTGTAATTGACGAATATGCTGAATCAGCAGGCTTGTTTCCAACGAGTCCGGGTGGTCGAAATTAGGTATACCCGTCTGTGTGCGGGGAACATGGGCGAGATCGCGATAGTACGAATCGTGCGCCAGATAGGCAATGTTGTGGCTGCCTACCTGGTCAAGCAGATTGGCCGAGACGGTGCTTTTGCCAGATGCAGTTCCTCCGGCAACGCCGATAGTGACCGGTCGTTTTCGTGCCATCATAGCAACTGTGGCTCCATTTCACTGTGCGGCGGGCATCAAAAAAGCCC
>JALSTC010000402.1 GCA_026983935.1 Ardenticatenia bacterium | reverse complement strand
GAGAAAGGCGCGGGAGATATCCTCGATATGCACGATGGGCCGCCAGGGCGTGCCATCGCTCTTGATGAACACCCGTCCGGTCGTGTAGGCCCAGGCGACCAGGTTGTTCAGCACCAGGTCAAAGCGCAGCCGCGGCGAGACACCGTAGGCGGTGGCATTGCGCAGAAAGGTCGGGCTGAAGCTGCTATCGGCCAGCTTCCGAACATCACGCTCGACAAAAACCTTGGATTCCCCGTAAGGCGTCACCGGGTTGAGGGGCGCTTTCTCATCCACAAAACCATTCCCTGCCGCCCCATAGTTGCTGCACGACGACGAAAAGATATAGCGTGGGACGCCGGCCTGTTTGGCCAGTTCGGCCAGCCGCACCGACGCCCGATGATTGATCTCATAGGTCAGTTCGGGATTGTAGTAGCCCAGCGGATCGTTGGAGAGGCCCGCCAGATGCAGCACGGCATCAAAGCCCGCCAGATCGCTGGCCTCAACATCGCGAACGTCTTTACGGATGGAAGGGACTTCCAGCGGTTCCTCGCCAAAAGTGCATTGTTCAAAAAGGTCGCTGTCCAACCCGACCACCTCGTGCCCGGCTTCCAACAGCATGGGCACAAGCACGGTTCCGATGTAGCCCCTGTGCCCGGTCACTAATACGCGCATGATTGACTCCAATAGTTTGTGCGATTCCCCAAAATACTATTTCTGCTGCCTGCCAGAGTCAGGCCTCACCCCCAGGATGCCACCGCTTTTGTCGGTGCGGGCGGCATTCGCTATAATCCACAGACAGCCCGCGGGCAATGAATCCGGCCCCTGCAGCCGAAACTGCCCGGCTGATCCGGGGCGCTTTCATTCGCTGTGCTCCGCCGGATTCATAGCAAATTCTATGTACCCTGTTCTCACACAGCCATTACCGCCTGATCTTCTGTAAATTATTTGTAACGGCCAGCCCTTACAAGACCCTAAAGAAACGCGGCGGCAGTCCTTGCATGTCCCCAACAAACCGGGTTTTGCCCGCCGGAATGCGATCCGCAGCACATTTTCCACAACGAAGGTGAACGATTCCATGCCCGACATCCCCTCCCACGTCGAACCCCTCATCAAACAGGCCATCCCGCAGACCGCCCCGGCGGTTGCGCTGGCTGTCTATCACCGCGGCACGCTGATCTTCAACCGCGCCTATGGCTGCATTGACCCGGAGACGTGCCAGCACCCCACGCGCATCGACTCGCCCTTCGATCTGGCCTCACTGACCAAGCTGTACACGGTGACGGCCTTTCTGATGCAGGTCGCGGAGGGGCGCGTCCGGCTGGAGACGCCCGTCGTGCAGATCATCCCGGAGTTCGCCGCGCACGGCCCGCGTCCCATTGAAGGCGGGCAGAACCCGCACACGCTGGAACGGCTGGCGGGAGACAGCCCCGCGTCGGGGCCGATGCAGCCGGAGATGGTCACGTTCTACCACCTGCTGACGCATACCGGCGGCCTGGCTCCCTGGCGGGATATTTTCCTCAACGTCGGGCCGCCGCCTCCCCCGCCGGGACAGCCCGATCCCCTGTCACGCCAGAAGCGGGTGGCGCGGGCGCTCGATCTGATCGCCAGCTATGCGTTTGTGGACGCTCCCGGTCGTCGCGTACACTACAGCGACCTGGGCCTGATTCTGCTGGGAGAGGCGGTCGCCCGGCTGGACGGGGCCGGGACACCCGCCGAAGTCATCGCCCGGCGCGTGCTGGCGCCGCCGGGCCTGACGCGCACGACCTTTAACCCGCCTGACCCGGAAGCCTGCCCGCCGACCGAATTTGACGCACGCTGGCGCGGGCGGCGCTGCCAGGGCGAGGTGCACGACGAAAATGCCGCCGCGCTGGGCGGCATCGCCGGGCACGCGGGACTGTTCGCCCCGGCGGCGGAAGTGGCCTGCTTCGGGCAGCAGTGGCTGCGGGCCGTGCAGGGGCAGGCCCCGGACTGGCTCCCGCCCGCGCTGGCACAGGAGGCCGTCCGCCGTCACGCCGACGATCGCGGGCTGGGCTGGCTGTTGAAGGCGGCGGCAGGCTCATCGGCGGGTACGCTGTTCAGCGCGGAGAGCTTCGGGCACACGGGCTTCACCGGGACGTCGCTGTGGATCGATCCCCGGCGGGCGCTGGTCGTCGCCCTGCTGACCAACCGCGTCTATCATGGCCGTGACGCGGCGCGGATCGCGGCGCTGCGGCCCGCCGTGCACAACGCCATCTGCCGCGCGGTGGATGGGGAATCATGAGCCGCCGCCGGAGCCGGTGATTGAAATCACCGGCTGAGAGAGGAAAAAGTCCGGATCAATCCGGACTCTGTGATGGCACCTGTCATCGGGCCAGAGGGAGTTACACCCTATGCTCATCATCGGGTTGATGTCCGGCACGTCGGCGGACGGCATAGACGCCGCCCTGTGTGAGATCACAGGCGCACCGCCGGGCCTGAAGGCGCGGATCATCGCCGCCGCGACAGCGCCCTTCCCCGGCGATCTTCAGGATCGCATCCTGCGGGCGGGCCTGCCGGAGCAGAGCCGCGTGGATGATCTCTGCCGCCTCAACGCCGAACTGGGCGAGCAGTTCGCGGCGGCGGCGCTGCATGTCATCGAAGCGGCGGAGTTGGCTCCCGCCGATGTGGACCTGATCGGCTCACACGGGCAGACGGTCTGGCACGATGTCCGCCCGGATGGCACGGTCACCGCCACGCTGCAGATCGCCGAGGGAAGCGTCATCGCGGAGCGGACGGGCATCACGACGGTGAGCAACTTCCGCCCGCGCGACGTCGCCGCCGGGGGACAGGGCGCGCCATTGACCGCTTATGCTGACTGGCTGCTGCTGCGTCACCCCGACCACTGGCGGGCCGTGCAAAACATCGGCGGGATGGGCAATGTCACCTTTCTGCCGCCGCTCTCCGATTCTGAAAGCGATCCGCTGGCCTTCGACACCGGCCCCGGCAATGCGCTGATGGATACCGCCGTGACGCTGATCACGGACGGGGTGCAGCATTACGATCGCGGCGGGGCAATGGCAGCGGCGGGCCGGGTGGACACGGACTGGCTGGCGGCACTGCTGAAACACCCTTACTACCGACGGCAGCCGCCCAAGACCACCGGGCGTGAGCTTTTCGGGGCGGAGATGGGCGCGGCACTGCTGGCGGAGGGTCGCGCGCGGGGCCTGCATGACGCGGACATCGTCGCCACGCTGACCGCCCTCACGGCGGCGAGCATCGCCGACGCTTACGCCCGCTTTGCCCCGGCCCCCGTGGCCGAGGTGATCGTCGGCGGCGGCGGGCGGCAGAATCCGGTCTTGATGCAGATGCTGCGCGAGCGGCTGGGCGGTTTACCGGTGCTGACCCACGAAGATATCGGGCTGGACAGCGATAATAAGGAGGCGCTGGTTTTTGCCCTGCTGGCGCATGAAACGTGGCACGCCCGCCCCGGCAGTCATCCCGCCCTGACGGGCGCGTCGCATCCGGTCGTGCTGGGGCAGATCACGCCGGGCGCGAATTACGCTGCCCTGCTCCGCCGGACATGGTGCGGGGGCACGTAGCCGTCCTCAGTCAATCAGACCCGTTTCCAGGGCATAGCGGATCAGATCGGCGCGGGTCTGCAGGTTCAGCTTGCGCAGGATGTTCTCGCGGTGACGGGAGACCGTCTTGGGGCTGATGCCCAGCCGCTCGGCGATGTCCTGATTGCGCAGCCCTTCCCCGATCAGGATCAGCACCTCGCGCTCGCGGTCGGTCAGCTTTTGCAGCGCGATCTCGTTTTCGTCAAGCTGCGGCTCATGCCCGTGCAGGAAGTCCTGCACCAGCACCCCGGCCACCGAGTGATGCAGGTAGATGTCCCCGGCGGCCACCGCCCGGATGGCATGGATCAGGTCTTCGGAAGCGGCTCGCTTGGGGACGTACCCGGCAGCGCCCGCCTTCAGCATGGCAAAGAAGTAGTCCTGCCCCTCATGAATGGTCAGTGCCAGCACTCTGGCACCCGGGCAGCAGGCCTGGACGCGCCGCGTCGCTTCCAGGCCATCCATGCCGTCCATCGTGATATCCATCAGGATCACGTCCGGCGTCACCTCCTGGAGCAGCGCCAGCGCCTCCTCCCCGGAGCGGGCCGCGCCAACGACCTCAAAATCCGGCTGCGCGCCGAGCAGTGCCTGCAGGCCATCCCGCACCACATCATGATCGTCCACCAGTAAAATCCGTATCTTTTCCCCCATGATCAACCTCTATCTGTTCCTGCAGCGGCAGCCTGGCAGTGACCCGTGTGCCCTGCCCCGGCGCTGCTTCAATGGTCAAGGTCCCGTTGAGCTGGGTGGCCCGTTCGGTCATGCCCATCAGGCCCCAGTGTTCGCATTCACTATACCGTATTTCTGGCGGACTGAAGCCGATTCCCCGGTCGCAAATGCACAGGGAGACGGCCTCCGGCGCGAATTCCAGCCGCACATCGGCGCTGTCCACCTCCGCATGGCGCACGACGTTGGTCAGCGCCTCCTGGGCAATGCGGAAGATCGCCAGCTCGATCTCGCCAGGCAGCCGCCGCCGCTCTCCCTCGAAGTGAAGCTGCACCTTCAGACCGAAGCGCCGACGGTAGTCCGCCGCCAGCGAGCGCATGGCCGCCGCCAGCCCCAGGTGGTCAAGCTGGCTGGGCCGCAGCTCGGTCACCAGATGATGCAGTTCGGAAACAGCCCCGTTTGAAAGCTGGCGCAGGTCGTCGATGGCTTCCGGCAGGTGCTCCGGCTCTCGCTGCGTGATCAGCAGCAGCCGCTCCAGCCCCAGCGAAAGGGCGGTGAGTGTCTGGCCGATCTCGTCATGCAGTTCGCGGGCGATGCGCCGCCGCTCATCTTCCTGCGCGGCGACGGTATGACGCAGCATCTGCCGCTGCAGGGTTTCCCGGCGGGCCAGCTCCTCACGGGCGATCCGCTCGGCTGCAGCCAGCGCCTGACGCCGCTCCAGCTCAAACATGTTGAGCGCGGGGATCAGCGTCAGGGCCAGCGCAATCGCCGTCAAGGCCCGGAAAAGCTGCACCGGGACGCCGATAACCTGCTCAAAAAGCGCCGCGTTGAGCAGATTCGAGGGAAACAAATACGTCTCCGTGACAAACACCTGCCCGACGAGTCCATAGAACAGGAAGGCCACCGCCGCCACATAGAGGTTGTAGGCAAAGCGCCGCCGCGCCCTGCGCAGCACACGGGCCTGCTGCCACAGCGCATAGCTGCTGAAGAGCGACCCGGGGACCGCCAGGCTGTAGCGGCTCCAGGTGTCCGCCATATCCAGCCACGATCGCACGGTCAAATGCATGGCATTGCCAGGCTGCGTGATCAGCGCCATAGCCAGCACGCCGATCAGCCAGAAGACCAGCATGCCGATGCCGATCTCCATGTCCAGCATATGCTTACGGCGCATGGGGTACAGCAGACGAATACCGAAGGCGATCAATGCGCAGAACGAGATAGCCAGCAGCAGCACCCGCACGCCATCCACCCAGTACGGCATCGCGTAGCCGTGCAGTCCGGCCTCTTTAACGAACATTTCCAGCCATTCGTGCCCGCCGTGCAGCAGCCCGAACGTCGCCAGCGGCAGCATCGCCTGGGCGAACGGCAGTTCGGTCACCGAACGCTGCGCTTCCAGCAGCACGGCCAGGCCCAGGCTGAAAAATGCCAGGCCGTAAAAAAAGTAAATGAGGACGAGCGAGCCTGGTGGGAATAGTCCGGTCATGGCCTGTATTGTAACAGAACGGGGGACGGCCGTCAGGCGTCCCCGCGTTGGGCATGATGATCAGTTTATCCGGCAGCGTCTCGTTATGGGGCGGGCAGCGTCCGCAGCCACGCCCATAGATGGGCCAGCGTCTGGTCGCTAACCTGACTCGGGCCGAAGGCTGGCATATCTGCCGGACCACGCCGCACCGTCCGGACGAACGTCTCGAAATCCAGGGAGGTGCCGGCCAGCGGCACGCCCAGCAGCAAATCGCTGCCCTGTGCCTGCTCGCCATGACAACCCTGACAGGGTAATTCCGTCCACAATGCCTCTCCCTGCGCCGGATCACCGGCATCCGCGCTGACGGCGATCGGTGCGTCCACGGCCAGCCGCTGGCGTGGCACCGTGGTAATGGCGCTTTCCTCGAAGGTGGTGAACCAGAACAGCCCACTCAGCAGCAAGATGGTCATCACCGTCGCATACGGCCAGAAACGACGCTTGCGGCGCTCAATGATTTCCGGCGGGAGTTCGCGCGGTTTTTCGCCGCGCTCAATGGCCTCCAATTCCTCAGCGTGTTCCTCCAGCATTTCTTCTCTGGTGAGCCTGCCAGTGAACATGCTGCGGTTGAAGTGCTTGAGGTGTACGTTGTACGTATGCCAGGTCAGGATCGCCAGCACAGCCAGCACAGCCTCTGCCCCATGCGCTGCCCGCGCCGCCGGAATCCACGCGCCGGGCAAAAAGCGGGCCGCGGCGATGGGATTCCACATCATGAAGCCGGTGATGATCATCACCACCGTACCCCAGACCACAGCCAGATACTCCGCTTTTTCTCCAAAGTTATAGCGCGGCAGGCGAGGATGTTCCGCTTTCAGCCCCAGGTTATAGAACACCCAATCGCGCACATCGCGGGCATCGCGCCATGTGGGCATCATCACTGCGCGGCGACCCAGCACAAATAATTTGTAGCTGATAACACCGCCATGATAGATCGCCTCCATCATCAGCAGTGTAGCCAGAACGCGATGTACAATGCGCACGCTCTCGATGCCGCCCATTACACTGATCATCCACTGCGCCCAGGCTTCAGCCGCGTATTTCTGGGGCAGCCCCGTAAGCGCCAGCCCGGTGAAAGTGACCAGCAGCACAATGTGCTCGAAGCGCTGCGCCGCCGAGAAACGTCTGTATTCTTTGCGTTGTGTCTTCTCCGCCATTTTACGCGCCTCGCTCATGGTTTTTGCTGATACGCTGCCGGATGCGCCGGATGATATCGGTGACGATCAACAGCATGAAGATGCCGATCGTGCCCGGAATCAGGATGCTGTAAAAACTGTTGACGATAAACAACAGGGGTTGGGTTTCCAGTGTCGGTGGATAATGCCCGATCCAGGCATCGGGAAAGTCAGCGGTGGCGTCCGGATGGCACTGTTGGCATGTCTCCAGCAGATTTTCCCGAATGACATGGCTGTTTTCCGCATCCACGGCAGCAATATCGTGGACGCCGTGACAGTCATAACACACGGCCTTGTTCGTCGGCACATTGGGGTCCTGCTGCTCAAAAAGGGCCACCGTCGTACCGTGAAAATCGGTCAGATAGCTGTTGAACACATTGGTTGTGATGTCATACTCGGCCATCAATTCGGCATCTGCGTGGCAGGAGGCGCACAATTCCGGCGAACGATTGCGGAACTGTGGCGTTGTTGGATGCGCGATGCCGTGCACGCCATGACAATCCACGCAGGTAGGCACATTGGGATCGCCGGCAAACAGGGCCTGGCCATGTACGCTTTGCTCATACTGCCGGAAAACCGGTTCGTGGCATGTGCCGCAGATGAGCGGGATACGCTCACGCGCATCTTCGAGCGATTGAACATCATGCCCGCCGTGACAGTCCACACAGGTTGCTGCCCGCAGATTGCCTGCGAGCAGTGCCGTGTAATGTACGCCATCAGCCAGATGCTCCACCTGATCGGTGTGACAGTCGGCGCACCCTTCCGACCGCTCCACACGAAAGACGCGCATATTGGCCGGCGGGGGGCCTTCGTGTGGAAAAGCGTCACCATGACAATCCACACAGCCCACCGCGCCCTCTGGATTCTCTTCACCATGTACCGACGCCGCCAGTTCTGCCGTATCAACGGCGAGGGACAATTCGGTGCCGTCCGGCAGCGTATAGGACTGCGCCTCCTCACTGTGGCAGACCAGGCAGTAGGCATTATCGCCCGTCGGGGTGCTGGTGTCACCGCCCTGTGCCTGCGTGGGAGATATTCCCCCCACCAGTATCGCCGCCCCCACCAATACAAGGCCGGCGATCAGGCAGATCGCTGGGTCATTCTGTTTCCAGTTGTTCATTGCTTTGCCTCCCGAAAGAAGAAGGCATACGCCGCAATCGCAAGAATCAGCCCCGCAGCGGCAAGCACGGCCATGCCACCCTGACCGAGTCCGCCCGCCGCCACGTCCGATTCCGGCAGCGGTGCAGGCTCTATCGGCACGGTTTCCGGAGGAATTGGCGTGGCCGTCGGCAGCAGCCCCAGTTCCACTTCCACCGCATCCAGCAGGGCATCGGCATACAGGTAATTGTGAATGCCAAGGCTGCCGTCGCCTTCAATGAAAGCCAGCGCCACGCCAACCCAATCGTCTGTGCTGGCATCCAGCGCCTCATAGGCGGTGGACAGCCGCGCTTCAATTCCTGCCTGAGTATCATCAATCAGACGCTGCATATCCTCACGAGTGACAATGTCATGATGACATCCCGTGCATGAGTCGGGTTCTGCCTCCGCCACCTGGCCCGGCAGGGCGGGCCGCAGACGGTGGCTGGCCGCGCCGCCGTAGATACCGATCGGCGCGGTCTCCGGCATATGGCAGGTCACACAGCGCGGCCCCTCTTCCGCCTGGAAGTGCACGGAGGGCATGCCGGGTACGGCTTCCACCACATCGCGCCCCTCGAACATCTCCTGTACGGGATGGTGCAGGCTGTCGCCGACCTGCATCGGCTCACCTTCCGGCGTCATGCTGTTATGGCAGCCGGTGCAGAGCGTATAGGCATCGGCCTGCAGCAGGAAAGGTTGGGATTCGCCGCCTTCCTGATGAACGGCAGGCAGCAGCTCCGGCGGAGCCAGGCGCAGCAGAATTTCCGAAGACGGCGGTGGGACGATCTGATAGTCATCGGCGCCGCCACCCAGATTCAGCGGCGCGCGGGGCTGGCTCTCGGAAGGATGGGGGTTATGGCAGGTCACGCACGTCACGCCAAACTGCGCATCGGCCAGTGTCAGCGGGTCGGCATCGGGCGTCGGATCGGTGGGATCGACCGGGGCGGCATGGCAGCGCAGGCAGGCATCCTCCGCCAGGTCGCTTTCCTGCAGCGTCTCCAGCGACTGCGCATGGCCACTGAGCAGCCACTCGTTGTACTGGCTGGCGCTGGCCCGTGCATGGCCGTCCGGCCACCAGACGGCTTCGTCATCCTCGGCAGCCAGCACAAAGCCGCCTTCCTCCAGCGTAAGGCCGGGCTGATAGGTCAGAGGGAAGGGATGGTTGGTATCGGTGTTCACGCCCTGCACATGGCACTGTCCGCAGACCTGCGCGTCGGAAATGCGCGGCATCGGATTCTCGCCGCCGTTGTGGTTGCCCGCCGGGCCGTGGCATGCCTCGCAGCCGATGCCGATCTCAACATCGCCCGCGCGCCAGTCATCCAGCAGGGCAAAGTCCGCGCCGGAGTCCAGCGCCTCGGCAGTCAGGCCGGTGGTGTGGCAGCCGGCGCAGGCCACGCGCCAGTCGCGGGCCGGGTCCATCCAGTCATCGGGATGGTACGGCGTCCAGACGCCCTCCTGATCCGCGCTCTGCGGCACGTTCCAGACCACCGGCAGGACGTAGTAGCCTTCCGTACCATCCTCCCGCGCCATCACGCTGATGTACTGGCGGGTGTAGCGCCCACCGATCACATAGGTGATGTCGTCGGCGGTAATGGGGCGGGTTTCGCCGTCCGGCCAGGTGATGGTCAGCGCCTCGGTGTCCGTCAGATCGCCGAGGATGTTCTCTTCGTCGGCGGCGCGGATAGTCTGGGCGTGCATGGTGGCGTTCCAGGTATCCCAAAGCTCCACGCCACTGTTGTTGTGGCAGCTTGCGCAGCGCTGCGATCCGATGTAATCCGCGCCCAGGTTGGGCGGGTCGGTCAAATAGCCGGGCGAAGCGGCCACCTGCACTGCCCCGGCAATGCCAAGCAGCCCGAAACCCACCACGACCAGGCTCAACCAGAAAATACGTTGTTTCATGAAAAATCCCCCACAGTTGAAGGCGGCGGCCCTGAAGGGAAGACGCCCCGGCTGCCAGATGCTATGCGGAGCCGGGGCGTTTCTGAATCACCGGGAAAGTGAGTAGTCGAAATCCGCCAGAGGTATCACAAAAGCCACAGGCCGATGCACCTACTCGTGGTCGTGATAGCCTTCCGCCGCTTCCGCCATCTGCTCGACCGTCCAGTCGCTGTGGCAGCGCGTGCAGGCATACTCAACCGTGATGTAAGGCATCGCGGCTGAGCCGTCTTCGGTGAACTGCGGCGCGTTCGGATCGGTGTTGATCTGGAAGAGATGCGTATTGATATCAGCCCAGTGCAGGTCCGCGTTACGCGCGCCGCTGGCCGCTATCGGTGCCATGTGGCAGTCGGTGCAGGTCACATCGTTCTCCACATGCTCCGGGATCGGGGTGTTATCCAGATGGCAGTCGGTGCAGCTCACCCGCAGGCTGCGGTTGGGGTTGATCTCGGGATCAGCGTAAACCGCGCTCTGATGCGGATTGTGGCAGGTCACGCATTCCAGAGAGGCGTGCGGTGACGTGCCCATTTCCTCGAACTGCTCATGATGCTTGATGAAGCCACCGCTGGCTTCCACCACGCCTGCCAGCCGGTCGCCCCGGTAGTGGCAGTTGCCGCATGCACCAGAGGTGCGGTCAACCAGCATATTGACGCGGATTGGCTCCTCGACGTGCAGACTGCCTGGCCCGTGGCACTCTTCACACTGGATGCCTTCTTCCGACCACATGCCAATCATGCCAGGCATGTCGTACATGTGCGTGTTGGGGTCATGATTATAGCCGGTGGTGTGGCAGCTCCCACAATTGAAGGGCCGCTCCTCACCCGCATGGTAAGGCACCCATCCGGCTTCAACGATGACCTCGCCCGTGCGCTCATCAACGATCGGGAAGTTGTACTGCGTGGTGCTGTTTTCATCACCGGTGATGATGTAGCCTTCCTGATCAATGAAACGCGCCTTCCAGCCGTAGCCCCCGATCACGAAGCTGACGTCGTCCCAGGTGTAGCCCTCAGGTGGCGACGGCACTTCGCTGTAGGGGTATTCCGGCGGCTGGCCGTCCACAACACGATTGAGCTTGTAGTTGTGGCCGGAGTGCTGCTGCTGCTCGAACTCAGCCGGATGGCAGTCCGCACAGGCATCTGAACCTACATACTCAGGGATGGGATCGCCCTGCGCGTCCACTGTTGTCGGGCCATTAAACACCAGCGTCAGCGCAAACACCAGGAACAGTGCTCCCAGCGCGATCACCAGAACGGATAGTTTTCTATACATCAGCATTCCCCCCTTTTGGTAATGCCGACACGACAATCGGTTAGTCTTTGGACTAGATGATACGCGGCTCGACTCTCATACGGCTCCCGGCTGCATGAGAAAATCCCCATACACTATGAGAATTTCTTGAATTATAGATGAGAATAAGATGAGAAGCAAGTGGTTCAAGCCCTAAATGTGACAGATTTCCCAATTGATCCGTCCCTTTATCCCTCACCACACCAGACCTTTTTGCTATCGACAAAGAAGTCACTTTTCGGTAGGCTGAAAACACAATGTTAAAGTCGGCGCTGATCACAGCTCTGTTATCGCCTTCGATTCCGCGCCGACCGACACTCATCCCGAAGCAGACCGCGCCACTGTTCATCCACTGTTCATCAAGAGGGTGCGGGCGGCATTATCCGGCGGAACTGTCATGATGCTCTTTTCCCGCATTGCAAGGAAATGGGGCTGGCTCATCACCCTGATCGCTTTGGGGGGCGGCGTGGTCGGATTCTTTATCGGCAGCACGCAGCCGCCCCTGTACCAGGCCCAGGTGGTGCTCGGTGCAGAAAGCGCCGCCGACCCCCGGAATGGTCAGCCCGACAGCGCCATGATGCGCACCTACGCCGCGCTGGCAGCATCGCACGGTGTGCTGGCTGCTGCCGTACAGGCTCAAGCGCTCCCCTACAGCGCCGAACAGCTCTCCGGCAGTCTGGACGTTCAGATCATCCCCGATACGGCGCTGATGCTCCTGCGGGTGACGGATGCCGATCCTGCGCTGTCCGCCGTGCTGGCCAACGAAATCGCCCGCCAGCTTGTCCGCCATACGCCTGCCAGCATCACGAACAACCAGCATGAGCAGGCCAGCTTCGCCAGCGCGGAGATCGTCCGGCTCAATGCCCTGCTGGACGAGATCAGCGGTCAACTGGCGGCAGTAGAGCGTGACTTGGCCAACGCAGCAACACCGGAAGAGTCGCAGGACCTGGCCGCCCGGCGCGAGGCGCTGCAGACCCGGCTCGATGAGACCGCCGATGCCATTGCCCATTTCACAACCGTTCTTGCCAACCTGCAGGGGGATGCTGCGCCGCTGCGCATCATCGAACCGGCACACATCCCACAGCAGCCAGCCAACCTGCCGCCGCTGCAAACGACCCTGCTGGGCGTGATCGTCGGCGCAGGGCTGGGACTGGCGGCGGCCCTGCTGCTGGCACGGCTGGATAACACCATCTACACAGCGGCGGATGCCGTGCAGACGCTGGCGCTGCCCCTGCTGGGCACGATTGCCCGCTTTGGCCGCCAGCACAATGACTGCCGCGGCGCACTGGTGACCGTCTGCAAACCGGACTCGCTGGCAGCAGAAAGCTACCGCGCCCTGCACGCGAATCTGATAACCGGTGATACCACAGATAGACAGGTCTACGTGATCACCAGCCCCGGCCCGGACGACGGCAAAAGCGTGACGGCGGCTAACCTGGCCGTGGTGATGGCCGAAGCCGGGCAGCGCGTGCTGTTGGTGGACGCCGATCTGCGCCGCCCCAGCGTGCATGAGATATTCGGCATGCCCAACCATCTGGGCCTGTCCACCCTGCTTTTCGCCGACCCGGCCCCCCATGTGCATCATCATCCCCTGCCTACGCCGGGGAACATGCGGCGCTGCCTGCAGGACAGCGAGATACCCGGCCTGCGGCTCATCACCAGCGGCTTTATCCCGGATAAACCGGCGGAACTGCTGGGGTCGGCGCTGATGCAGCGCTGGGGACGGGTCTTTGCTTCGGCCAGTAATGTAGACGTCG
>JALSTC010000401.1 GCA_026983935.1 Ardenticatenia bacterium | reverse complement strand
AGGGCCGAATCGGGGATGGGCGCATCTGTGCCGCGTGCCAGCGCGTAGTCGGCCCCGCTGACCAGCCGCACGGCGTGATCCCAGGCTTCCCGGCTGAGGTGCGGCGCTGCCGACGTGAAATCGCCCAGGCGTGTTTGCACGGTATTCCATTGGGCCAGCAGCCCGGCGGCGTACAGCGCACCTGCTGCCGCGAAGACCGCGCCGCCGATCAGCAGGCCGCGCCGGGGGACGTTCGCCCGGAAGGTGACCAGCAGTACGATCACCGGGATCAGCAGCGCAAAGCCGAGCAGATACGTCTGGCCCAGCATGGTCAGCATGATCAGGGCCAGCGCCGTCCGGCGGACGGGCCGTCTGCTGTGCCCCAGCAGCACCGGCCACAGCAGCCATGCCACCGCACAGGCAAAAAACGGCAGCAGGCTCTGCACCCACGATGTGCGGCTGTACTCGACCACCCAGGGATTGACGGCCATCAGTGCCGCCGCGATCAGGGCACGGCGCGGCCCGACCAGAGTCCGGGCGGCGCGGTAGGCCAGCAGCACGGCCAGCGTGTTGAGCGCGATCACGAAGACGTAGACCGCCAGCGGCGAGCGCGTCAGCGCCACGAAGGGCAGATACAGATAGCCGGTCAGCGGCGGGCTGGCGAACAGCACGGAAGTGCCCTGCCCGATCAGTGGGAATTCGCCCCGGTCGAGCGTCGCCAGCGCCTGCGCGATGGGCCAGGCGTGGTCGGTGTTGTGCTCGATCTGGAGCAGGTATTCCGCCCGCAGCAGGACAGCCGCCGCCATGATCGCGATCAGGATCAGGCGGTGGATGCGAGCGTTGGTCGTGTCAGCAGATGGCGCGTTCATGCGGGGCATTGTACCACGCGCAGGGCGCATTTCAATTTGCGGCTCAGCAAGGAAAAGCCCGGTTCGAACCGGGCTGCGCAGGGACGGCGATATCGTCAGTCCAGATTTATCTGGACTTTTCTTGCTCAGCCCCGGAATTGATTCCGGGGCGGGTTGCTGCATCGCGGGGATGCGGGTAAGATTCGCGGCAGGTTTGATGCGGGGGCGGGCAAAGCGGCCTGCCTTTGTGTGGTATGCTGAGGATAGTCAGTGGAAGAGGCGGTAATTTCCAGGCATGGTGTTTCTATCCGCTTAACAGATGAGCGTTGGACGCATATTGTGGAACAGCATGGTGAAATGGCTGATATGCGGGCTGATGTGCTGGAAACGGTCAGGGAACCGGATCGCGTTCTGGCAGGAAAAGCGGGCGAATTATTGGCTGTGAAATCAATTAGTTCGGGGAAATGGCTGATCGCGGTTTATCGGGAATTTGAAGACGATGGATTCATTATTACTGCCTTTTTTACCCGCCGGACCAATATGCTGAATAAGAGGGAACAACTATGGCCGTAGTGACTCCTGAGCAGTATTTGCAATTGCTGCCGGTGTTGAAAGAAGCGCCACAGGGCAATGTCTGGCTGTCGTACGACAGCGAAGCCGACGTACTGTACATCAATTTCAAGAAGCCGGGCATAGCTACCGACAGTGAATTAACTGACAATGGTGTGATTATTCGCTATGAGGGCGATGCCATCATCGGCTTCACCATTTTACATGCCAGCCAGCGATAGGGCCGCTTCTCCGGTTGCTGCATCGCGGGGATGCGGGTAAGATTCGCGGCAGGTTTGATGCGGGGGCGGGCAAAGCGGCCTGCCTCTTTTCCTGTGAGGGATAAGTCCATGCACATCACACGGTCAGCAGCGGCGACAGTGGCGCGGATGTTTTTGCTCCTGGCGATTCTATCGGTGGCCCTGATGCCGCCTGTGCAGGCGCAGACGGGCGCGACGCTGCGCATTGCCATGCCGCCCATCCCCGGCGCGACGGCACAATCTCCGCTGCCGGAGCCGCTCAGCCTGGCTCCGGAGGACGCCGACGCCCGTGATCTGATCGAAAACCTGTTCGTCGGGCTGTTCCGCTATGACGCGGCGGCGCACAGCGCCGTCCCTGTGCTGGCGCGGGAGTGGACGGTCAGCGACGATGGCCTGACATGGACATTCACGCTGCGCGACGACATCCAGTGGGTCGGCTACAATCCGGATACCGGCCAGATCGCGGCCCTGCGTCCGGTTGACGCGGCGGATGCGGTCGCGGCGCTGCGGCGGGCCTGCCATCCGTTGAAACCTTCCCCGCCGACAGCCGCCATTTTCGTCATTCAGGGCTGCTACACCGCCGCGCAGGCCCAGCCGCTGCTGGTGGACGATCAGCGCGTCGCTGACTGGGTCGGGGCGGAAGCGCCGGACTCCACCACGCTGATCCTGCATCTGGCGCTGCCCGTGAACTACCTGCCCGCTTTGCTGACCGAACCGGCCTTCCGTCCCGTGCCGCGCGAATTTGTGGACTTCACGCCCGCCTATGCCATGATCGCCAGCAGTGGCCCCTATGTCCTGACCGACTGGACTCTCGGCGAGAGTCTGACACTTGTCCGCAATCCGTTCTGGCCGGAGGCGCTGCCGGGCAATATCGAGCAGGTGACGATCACTTATCTGGCCGATGACACGGCGCGGGCGGAGGCCTTCGGGCGTGGTGCGGTGGACTTCACCCGCTTCGGCGCGGCGCTTCCCGCCGGTCTTTCGGCGGAAGCGGTGCAGGTGTGGCGCGGGCCGGAAGTGACCGTGCTCGGTTTCTCGGCGGAGCGGACTTTTGTCAATGAGCGGGGCGTGCGGCAGGCGCTCTCCTGGGCGCTGGATCGCGAGGCGCTGCTGGCGGGGGACGCTTCCGTCCTGCCCATCCGGACGTTGACCGATCCCCGTGCCGTCGCCGGGCCGCCGGAATCGGTCGGCGTTGGCTATGAGCCGGAAGCCGCCCGTGCTGCACTGACCGCCGCCGGGTTCCCCAACTGCAGCGGTGTGCCGGAGATTATCACGCTGGCCGTGCCCCCCGATCGCGTGCCGCTGGGCGAGGCGATGGTCGCGAGCTGGGCGGAGACGCTCGGCTGTGCCCCCGCTCTGTTTGAAATCGAGCCGACTCCTCCCGACGATCTGATCGCCATCAGCCGTGACCTGATCCCGGCGGACACGACGATCCGTCCCCATCTCTGGCTGGCTTCCTGGCTGCCCACCTATCCGGACGCGCAGGGCGGGGCGGGGGATGCCTTCCACTGCCGCTTTGGCTATTTTTACAGCGCCACCGGCTGCGGCCCGGTGGACGCGCTGATTGACCGGGCGAGCAGCACCATGCCGGAGGCCGACCGTCCCGCGGCCTACCGTGTGATTGAGAGGCGGCTCTTTGGCCCGGCGGGGCTGTACCCGGCGGCTCCGCTGTATGCGGCGGCGGTTCATGTGGGCGTGGCGGCAGGCCTGACGGGTGTGCACGATTACGGCCCGCTCTGGTGGGCCGATCTTGATCGCCAATAGCGGATGAAGCCGATCAAAATGATCGGTGCCCGGATTGCGCAGATGAAATAGATTCTCACGGATTCCTTTTTGTTTTTGTTGATTCTGGCCGCTGTGCCGGTTGTTCACTCGCCGCCCGCCGCTATTTCTCCTGACTCCTGCTGCCTGTCTCTGGCCTCGCGTCGGCCACTTCCCTCTGGAAACGTGGCGGTGCTCTGTTATAATAGGGGTGTGCAACTGCATAACCCTGATGTGGAGAGGTAGCATAGTCCGGCCTAATGCGCTCGCCTGGAACGCGAGTAGGGTTAACAGCCCTCGTGGGTTCGAATCCCACCCTCTCCGCCTGATGAGCTGGCAGCCCTCCGGTTTGGCTTACCGGAGGGTTTGCGTTATGCTACCTGCGCTTAAAATGGGGGGCTGTGTGATGGTTGAGATAGCAAGGGATATGGTATGAGCTGGGTAACGCCTGAAGGTTCCCCTGATGCAGATGATGCAGACATGAATGAGGTTCCGGCCTCTGATGACGACGCACCGCTGCAGCCGGACGACGGCCTTGAGCCGTCCGACATAGCGGCGCTGGAGGCACTGGAAAATGAAGACGCGCCCGGATCGCTGCTGGACGCGCTGCATGAGCCGCCCGATCCGCTGGCGGATACCTCGCCGGTGATCGTGCCGCAGGAGTCGGACGGCCCGCCGCTGTGGCAGCGGGCGCTGGGAGTGGCGCTGCCATTGCTGGGCGTGGTGCTCATGGTGATGGCTGGCCTGATCCTGTTCCTGCCGCTGCTGGATCAGGAGGCCCCGGCGGCGAGTCCGCCGCCGACCGATCGCCCGCGTCCAACGGCGACCGTCGCCCCCACAACGGCGGTTGAGGCGATGAATCCCGTCGTGCCGCCGCCGACTCTTTCACCCGATCAGGCCATTGTCCTGCTGAGCGCCCCGCCAGCGGATTTGACCGGCTCCGGCGGGCCGATCTCCCGGCGTGATAACCCCTTTACCATCATTCCCGACCGCCCGCGCGGCGAGGTGATCACCTACACCGTGCAGGAAGGGGACACCATCAGCAGCATTGCCGAGCGCTTCGGCCTGGAGATGGACACCATCGCCTGGTCGAATGACCGCGACAAAGTGTTTGCCCTGCGCCCCGGCTCGGAACTGTACATCCTGCCGGTAGACGGCGTGTATCACCGCGTGCTGGTGCCGCAGACCATCCAGGAGATCGCGGACGAATACAACGTTGATCCCTACGACATCATCAATTCGGAGTTCAACGACCTTTTCGGCGCAACCCCGGAGACGGTCTTGCAGAGTGGGACGCGCGTCGTTGTGCCGGGTGGCACAAGCACCAGCAACGACTGGCAGTACACGCCGGTGGTCGAGCGGACGGGTGGGAGCAGCGGCGGTGGCTCCGATAACGGCAGCTATATTTCCTTTGCGCGGGGTGAACCGGGAAGCTGTGGCGTGCAGCCCAACCCCGGCGGCACGGGCTACTTTGCGCCGCCGATCAGCGCCTATACCTGGGTGCGCGGGTTTACCGGCTACCATACCGGCGTAGACCTGGCCGCGCCGGAAGGATCGCCGGTTTATGCCTCCTCACCGGGGCGTGTGATCTACCGCGGCTGGAACAACTGGGGCTACGGCTACCTCATCGTGCTGGCGCACGGGCCGTTTACCTCGCTCTACGGCCACCTGAGCCGCATCTACGTGAGCTGTGGGCAGATGGTCGGCTACGGTGACCTGATCGGGGCAGTGGGCAACACCGGCAATTCCAGCGGCCCGCACCTGCACTTTGAGATTCGCTACAACGACGTCCCCGTCAATCCGACCCTGTACCTGGGATTCTGAGCCAGGGGGATATACATGCCCCGGAATAAATTCCAGGGCTGAGCAGACAAAGTCCAGATGAATCTGGACTCCCGGTCCGGTTTGAACCGGACTTATCCCGCCTCAGCCGGGGGTTTCGATCTCCGGCGACGGCTTGATATTGCGTCACAGCAGTTCCAGGATGCGTGCTGGCATATCGTCGCGATTCTGCCGCGTGACTTCCAGCACCGTTACCCCTGGCAGCGCTTTGATCGCGTCGGCAAAGGGATCGGGCCGCTGCATGATGCTCCCCAGCACCGGCGAGCCGCTCCGCAATGCCGCCTGCACGGCCTCCCGGAACGCCGCCGAGCGGATTTCCATCGGCCCGATTTCGTCAATGACGACCAGCGCCTGCCGCTCGATGGCGTGGTAAAGGCTCCCCACGCCGACAGACTCCAGCGCTGCCAGATCGACGCCGTATTGGCCGATGCGCGGCGGCCCTTTAATCGTCACGTGCGCCAGAATCGCCTCGCGCCCGTCCAGCGTGATGATCTTGAAACCCTGCCGCCTGCCACCCGCGCGGATTTCCTGCGTGTAGAAGCCGCCTGCTTCCCGCCCCAGCGCTGCCACGATGCGGCGGATGGCCGTCGTCTTGCCCACGCCGGGCCTGCCCGTCAGCAGAACTGCGCTGCCCATCTTCCGCTCCGGTCTACAGCAGCGTATCCGCTTCCGTCTGCTCGGCGAAGGCGATGCCCTCGATGAAGCCGCGTGCCCGCTCGATCTGGGGGTAGCGGGCCAGGTAGTCCCAGAAGGCCTTGCTGTGGTTGGGATGTTTGCGATGGGCCAGCTCATGGGCGATGATGTAATCCACCACATAGCGCGGCCAGGGCCGGATGCGCTCGCTGATGCGGATGTCGCCGTCGGTCGCCCCGCCGCTGGTGCAGCTTCCCAGCCGCTTTTGCATGTTGTTCACCCAGCGGATGGTGTGCCACTGCAGCTCGCCATCGAAGTAGCGGCGGTTGATCTCCTCGGCGCGGGCCTGCAGGTCGAAGTCCTGCTGCCTGCGGGCACGGGCACGCTGGCGGCGCACTTTCTCGACGATCTCATCCACCATCGGCCCAACATCGCGCTTGCGGACACGGCGCGGCAGGCGGATGCGGATCGTGCCGTTTTCCACCGTCCAGCGGATCGTCTTCTTCAGCCGGTTGTCATAGTCGGCGGTGACAGTCAGGGTATCCTTGCCGTCGGAAAACTGGCGTTCGACCAGCGGCATGGTGCTTGCTCCGGAAAAATCAACTGCGGTACGGGAGTGCATTATAGCGAATCTGACGAACGGGAGGCCAGTCGTCACGCCAGCATAATCAATAAAAAATAAATAAATTCCGCTTGCCCAGATAAAAATATGTTAAACTCAATCATAAGGTAGACGTTTTTATTCCCTGGAGGACTGATGGGGATCACCGTTACGTGGGACGACGAAGAACAGACGATGCTCTATTTGCACTTTGAGCCGGAGTGGATGTGGGATACCTACTACACCGCGATCCGGCAGGTGGAAACTCTGGCGGGTACGGTCACGCACGAAGTTGATCTGATTGTGGATGTGCGTGATGTCGGGCGGGTGCCGGGCGACTACATCCTGCATGCCAGACGCGGCCTCTCGCTGCTGCCGGATAATTTCGGCCGTGCCGCGCTGATCGGCACAGGGGCTCAGCCGCTGCTGTCGGTCACGGTGGATCTGCTGCAGCGTGCCTTCCCCGTGTGGAAGGATCGGCTGTTCTTTGCCGAATCGCTGCCAGAAGCCCGCGCGGAGCTTGCCCGCAGGCGGGGATCATCAGAGTAGTCAAGGCAGTGTCTCAGCACAAAGGCCGGGGTGTGGTGTCCATGCACGCCCCGGCCCGTGGTTTGTCTGGTCTGCCTGGCTGATCAGCCGGACGGCATCCCCGGCGAGGTCGGGAAGGGCAGCAGCGTCGGTGTCGGGATCAGAGTCGGGGCCGGGCCGGGTGCGCCGATGTAGGCCCGCCATTCATTCTCCAGATCGGTGAAGCTGCGTCCGGTGGCGAAGGCCATCGCATCCCGGAAGTTCATCGTCACCTGCGCCTGCCAGAAGATGCGGTGCGATTCTATGCCATAGGTCTCGATCCAGTACTTCATGAAGGTGTAGCCCACATCGTAGGCCAGCCGGTTGCGTCCATCAGGGCCGGGGAATTCCAGCGAGATATCGGCCTGCAGGGTGGGGAAGTCCGGCGAGGTGGCGATGGCCCGCACGCGGGCCTCGTAGTCATACTGCTGCACCGGCTCGAAGTACGTGGCATTACCCTCGATGAACCAGTTGGGGATGTCCGTCGCTTCGGCGATGAAGCCCTGGAAGATATGCGTCAGTTCATGCGGCACGGTGGTATAAATCAAGTCCTGTTCGCCCCACTGCAGCGTCTGGATGGTGTAGCCCAGTGCGCTGTAGGTCTGCCCGGCCAGGTATTCCTCCGGGTATTCCTGCCATTCCTGAAAGCTGGCCTGATCCGGCATCACGACGACGTAGGGGCGGTAGTCCAGCGTGAAGCCAAAGGCATCTTCCAGGCGATCAATGGCCTGCGAGGCGCTGGTAAACAATTCGTCAATCAGCGATTCGCGTGCGCCGAACATCAGCACGATGATCTCGTCATTTTCCCGCCGCATCCACTGGCGGGTGTGATCGGCGTATTCGGCCACCTGCTCCGCCGTCTCATAGATGTTGCCTGCGCTGTCGGCGGCGCGAAAGCGGTAGTGAATCTCGAACCAGGGCGGCATGAACATGCGGTCAAAATAAACAAAGGCCTTGCGATCCGGGTCCCACTCCAGCGAATTGCGCGTGGGCGTGCCTTCGTTTGTCCAGAAAGTGACCTGTGCCCGCTCGATCTCTCCGGCGCTGCTGCTGATCTTGAGCACGTATTCCACACCGCGCGGATACTGCGAGACCATCTCCGCCTGCTCCACGGTGAAGAACGCAGCGGCAGCGGTGGCCGTCGGGTTGGGCGTGGGCGTCAGCGTGGCCGTGGGGATGGGGCTGGGCGTCAGGGTAGGGATCGGGTTTTTGCCCTGGGCGTCTACAACGGAAGTCGTCAGGCGCGGAAGCAGCAGGGCCAGCCCTGCGACGATGATCAGGGCAAAAACGGCGGTAAACAGCTTCTGTTTGTTCACGGTTACATCATCCTTCAATATACTACAGGCGCTCCGTTAAATTCCGCCTCCATGATACCACAGGCAGCAGCGTCATGCCCTGCGGCTGGAGGGGCCGCTATACAGATTGGGCACTCGAAACGTCACACTTCTGTGTTCTTGCCTCTTGCCACTGGCCTCCTGCCTCTCCAATGAGGGTGGTCAGATGGTGCCGGGGGCGGTAAACTAAATCGCTGGCCCGGTTTTCCGGGCGTCACGTGTGTGACAGACAACAACCGTCCGGGCCAGAGCCGGACTTGATGGAGGTGTTTGCATGTCTACCTTACGCCGCCGGACGCGGGACAGTAGCTGGCAGTGGATGCTGATCGGCATCATCCTGGGGGTGGCTTTTTCTGCGGTGGCCTGCCTGGCAGCTTATGCCGCCGGGCTGATCACCCTCAATGCGGGCGGGGGAGAACCCGTGGCCGAGGAGCTGGCCCCGCCGACCGTGCTGGTCAGCGAGGTTGCCGAGCTGCCCACGCCCACGCCGACCCGCGAACAGCAGGTGATCGTCGTCACGGCCACGCCAGCGGGGGTGACGGTCATCCAGCCGTCCGCAACGCCTGTGCTGCCCACGGCTACCCCTGTGCAGGAAGAAGCCGCAACGGAGGAGGGCACTCCCTCCGAGGGCACGGCGGCCCCGACCGAGGCCGCGCTCATCGGGACTCCGCTGGCAACTCCCACGGTCACCGCTGTCGGCGGCATTGACCCCGCGCTGGCCAGCATCAGCACGGCCATGAATCTGGTCAGCGGCGGCGATTTCATGATGGGCACGAATCAGGCGGAAGCCGCGGCGGCGGTTTCGATCTGCGTCAATGAGCACGCCGGGAACTGCCTGATCGCCTATGCCGAAGATTCCTTCCCCCCACACCGGGTGATTGTGGACAGCTTCCAGATGGAGATCACCGAGGTCACCGTCAGCCAGTATGTGGCCTTTCTGAATTCGCTGGGGCCGGGCAGCCACCTTAACGGCTGCTTTGACCAGCCCTGTGCCGCCACAAGGGCCGAAGCCGAGACCAGCAACATCGAGTATGACGGCACGACCTATGCCGTGAGCGACCTGTTCACCAACCTGCCGATGACGCATGTCACCTGGTATGGCGCGCGCGCCTACTGCGAGGCGATTGGCCGCCGCCTGCCGACCGAGGCCGAATGGGAGCGCGCCGCCCGCGATGCAGACGGGCGTATTTATCCCTGGGGCAATGAATGGGATGAGACGCGGGCCCGCACCAGCCGCCCGCAGAACGACGGCCCGGTGCAGGTTGGCTCGTATCCTGCCGGGGCCAGCTTCTATGGCATTCTCGATCTGGCGGGCAATGTGGCCGAGTGGGTGCAGGACTGGTACGATCCCGGCTATTACGCCCGGCCAGAGGCCAGCGGCCTGAATCCGCAGGGGCCGCCCGCCGGGACGACCAAAGTCGTGCGCGGTGGGAGCTGGGATGCCGTGCCGTTTTTCGCCCGCTCTGTTCACCGCCAGGAATTCGACCCCAACACGCAGACGCTGTTCATCGGCTTCCGCTGTGTCAGTGATGACGTGCCTGTGCAGCCGGGCAGTGCGGCTCCGGGTGAGCAGCCGGGTGGGGTGCTGGCTTCGCCAACGGCGGTGCTGCCGCCCACGCAGGACCCCAACATCACACCTTCACCGCTGCCCAGCCTGCCGCCCGGCGGCTAGCCAGCCACGATCGATCCGAATCAAAAACACCCGGTACAGTCAACCTGCGCCGGGTGTTCCTATTTGTCTGATAGCTGGCCTGCGATCATGGGATCAGTCGCTGCTGCCTATGATCAGCTTGTAGAGATTGACCGTCTCCGGCGAGGGAGAGATGTTCAGCCTCTCGCGCAGAGCCTGTTCCAGTTCACGGTACTGCTGGACGGCTTCCTCAGTGCGCCCCTGTTGATAGTACAGCTCCATCACCTGGCGGTGAATGTCCTCGCGCTCTGGCGTTTCCCGCAGGGCACGGGAGTAATGGTGCAGAGCCGCCTCTACATCGCCTTCGGACTGCTTGATGCGTGCCAGCCCGATCAGCGCCTGAGCGTGCTGGGCCTGCAGTTCCTTACGGCGTTCCTCCGCCCAGGGCATGGCCAGCCGGTGCAGGAACGGCGCGCGGTAGAGCCGCACGGCCTTCTCCCAGTGAGCGGCCTGCTCTTTCTCGTCGGCCATCATGGCTTCTTCCACGGCTTTGCTGAAGGCCACCACATCGTAGAAGATGTCCAGCCTGTCGCTGTGGCTGTAAAAGCCGCTGGCATACTGAGTCAGGTCATAACCGAGCCGTTCATTGATCTTGCGCTTGGTGACGTGGAAGACGTTGGTGGCTTCTTTTACAGAAAGCGTGGGCCAGAACACATCAAATATCTCATCACGGGTGACCAGGGGGTGATCCATGAAGAAGAAAAAGAGGTTCTTGGGCAGTTCTCCGTCCCAATGGGTGACCGGCGCGCCGTTGACCAGCGCGTAGCCCCGGCCCAGCGAGAAAACTTCAATGCGCGGCACTTCCGGCGGTTCTTCCGGCGGTGGCGCTTCTTCCGGCACGTATTCCGCGCCCAGAACGGACGCTTTCTTCTCGGAAACCAGACCGAACCACGGCAGGTATGCCTGCTCACGGGCATTGATGATGATCTGGCCCTGCGGCGGCATATGCTCGACCAGCGCCTCCATGAATCGTTTGGTTTCGTCCTTTTCCGGGAGCCGATCGTATTGGTCGAGCAGCAGCGAGAATGGCTCGCTGGAAAGTTCATTCAGGTCTTCGCACAAGGCGGCGGCGAGTTCCGGCGCTTTGGCTTTAGCTGCCAGTGCGGCGCGGAGGTGTTCACCAAAGCCGTCAGTGCTGGCGTTCAGGTCCTCGATCAGGTTGGTGAGGAATTTGCGCAGATTACGATCGGATGTCTGCAGCGCATAGTAGTACAGACCTGAGTCGGGGTCCTTCAGATATCTGGCAAGATAGAGATTCCGATAGCGGTTTCGCGGATAGAGCACAACCAGTGGTGAATCACCCGTAGCTTTTCGGAACGCTTCTGGCCCCCTCTGGACAATTTCTTCTGCTTTGCCCACGCTCTCTCTCCTATTTTTATTATGATGGGTGATAAATAAATTTAGCCCACACTGTATATTAAAATTATAATGAGATCGCAATTAATTAGCAAGCAAATTGGGGGAGATTCATAGAAAATTTATGAACGCTCCTGCAGATTTTTCATCCAGAGTCTGATTTTTACTGCCCGTAACAACATTTTATGTCGTGTTAATGTACTATGATTGAGTATTAAGTATACCACGATTTCCATAGTTGCAGAGTTTAGCAACAGATTAGAGTTTCAAAGAGTTTTACGTATTTCGGAAAGGCGGTTGGTCTCCTGTTCGATGCGCTTCAGCCCGGCTGTCAGCTCGGTGGGCGGCGTGCCATCGTAGGACTCAGTCTGGAGCCAGGCCGTCATATAGCAGGCGGAAAGATATTTCTGGTGCCGCTCCAGCAGCGCGGCTGCATGGGCGCGGGACTGGCCGTCCAACTGCTCCCTGTTCAGCGTGAGCAGGCCAGTATCCCGGCTGAGCAGCCCCGTGCGGCGTGTCATGCGATCCACAATCAGGGCGGCGGAGAGTGCAGCCCGGCGGCGGATGCTCTCGCGCAGTTGATTCAACGTCGCCATGAACAGCGTTTCGTACAGCAGGGCATGCCGATATTCCTGCAGGTCGGTGATTCCGGTGACGACATGGGCCAGATGGCGCAGCCCGGCGATGACCTGGAAAGTTTTGTAGAGCGCCGGTTCCTGCAGGATATCCGGCGTCGGGAGGAGCATCCCGGTAAATTTGCGTCTTTGCAGCAGCGCCCGTTCCAGCGCTGCCAGGGCGGGAAGGTCGTCCGCCGGGTAGCGCGTCATCCTGAGTTTTATATCGGCTTCGAGTTCGACGAAGTCCCGCAGGGCGTGCGCCCGCCCGGTCTTTTCGAAGTCGATCAGCCAGGCGGATTCGCTCTGGTCAATGAAGAAGTTGTCGCCGTGCAGGTCGCCGTGTGTGACGCAGGTCGTGATTTCCGGCAGGGTGACTTTGTGGCCCTCACGCTGCACCCACAGCGCTGGATTGGGCAGTTCGCCGGCGACGCCCTCAAAGCGCAGTCGGTAGGATTCCTGGTCGAAGCGCCTCAGGTGCTCGGTCAGGCCCATCTGTTCGTCATAGAGCAGATACAGGGAGCTATTCGGGGTCTGTTCCCGCTCATCATAATACCAATTGTGGCAAATTTCTCCAAACAGCGTGCGGAGCACGGCCAGCACTTCCCGGGCCGTTTTTTGCGTGTAGAACTCGCGGAAGGGAGTCAGCGATTCGGGGGATGCCCCCAGAAAGGCATACGCGATAGCGCCCACGTTCCACAGCATCCCATGCCCCTCCAGCCGGGCCTGCCGGTCCTGCAGCAGCCGACTTTCCACGTACTGCGTATAGTGATCGACTTCCTGCTCGATGTGCTCGCGAGTCCCGATCTTGATGACTTTGGGCGTGAGGTAGGTGTTGGTGTACGTGCGGCGCTCCCGCGCCCACAGCACTACCGCCCGCCGAACCGGCGTCGCGGCAAGTTCGCCGGTCTGCAGCCGGGGCAGTTCTCGCAGTTCGACGGCAATAGCGTTTGGAAAGACACGTCCCAGCAGGTCGCGCAGGTCGTCAGGATTGACT
>JALSTC010000400.1 GCA_026983935.1 Ardenticatenia bacterium | reverse complement strand
GCTCCGCAGTGGCAGTAACGGTTTGCAAAAAGGCCGTTTCGCCACGCAGTGTCAGGGCGGCAATGCCACGTGCCTGCATGGCCTGCAAATCGAGATGATCCACGCCTGTTGTGGCGCTGACCACGACTCTAAGACGTTCTGCCCTTGCCAGCAGCGGCTCATCTACCGTATGCCCCAGCCGCACAATCAGGACATCGGCCCCCGGAATCCGCGCCAGCAGCTCCTCGCGAGAGAGCGTGTGGCTATCCTCAACAGTACCGATGGCCGCCAGAATCCGGCGGGCCTGTGGACTGTATCCCTCCGGCTCGGCATTGAGAATGTGCAATGTCATTCCTGCTCCCTCATCCGCAGGATCGCCTCCGCGCGGGCCAGGTCGCCCAGTGTATCTATATTGACCGATCGTTCGGCGGGCATGACCACCGCCCGCAAGCGTTCGCCGTAAAAGGATCGCTGCTCCAGCAGCACCTCGCGCGCCGTGAGATAGATCGCACCGTTGCGCAGGTAAACCGCCGGATAATCCTGGCGGCGGTGATAGCGATCGGCCTCAGGCATCAGGGGGACGGGGCGGCTGTCCTCCAGGCGGTACATATAAAAAGGATGCAGCGATTCCAGTTTGTAGAGGGAAATCACCGAGTCGGCATTTTCGGCTTCGTAGAGCCTCAGAGCAGCAATGATGTCTTCGGAACTGCGCAGCGGCGCGGTTGGCTGGAGCAGCATCACGGCATCATATGGTTTGCCGGTGTGCGCTTCCATAAACTGCAGCGCATGAATCACCACATCAATCGATCGGGCATCATCCGTGGAAAGAGCAGGCGGGCGCATAAAGGGTACTTCTGCGCCATACTCGCGGGCGATGCGGGCGATTTCTTCATCATCGGTGGAGACGACGACCGTTTCCATCACCGGGACGGCCAGCGCCTGCCGGATGCTGTGTGCAATCAGCGGCATCCCGGACAGCGGAAGGATATTCTTGCGCGGCAGCCCCTTCGAGCCGCCCCGGGCCGGTATCAACGGGAGTACGCGCATCAGTAGGTCAGCCGTTTTTCGATGGAAAGCTCACAGGTGGCGAGGATATCGGCGATTCGTTCACCGGCGTGTCCATCGCCGTAGATCGGATCACTGGCATAGCGCCCGTTGGCAAGCTGCCGTTCGATTGCAGAGCGGATCGCCTGGTATTCGTGCGGTACATCGAGAACGTTTTTGCCACGGGTGCGCCCATTCTGGCGTGATCCGATATTGACTACCGGCACGCCGAGGTAGGCACTCTCCCGGATGCCCACGCTGGAATTACCAACCAGACAGCGCGAGTGATAGATCAGCTTCAGGAAGTCTTCCGGCGTCATGTTCTTGAAGAAATGCATGTGTCCCAGCCGGTGTCCTTCCAGCTCCCGGAAGGCGCGGATTCCTTTGGATGTGCCATCCGAACCGGCGTCCATATTGGGCCAGAACCACGCCGTCGGGATGCCCAGGTCACGAATCACTTCCAGGGTAACGGTCACATCATGCCGGGCGCGCTCATATTCAGTGGTCACGGGATGCTGCATCACCACCAGATAGTCGCGGCTGAAGTCCACACGCGCTTCGCCAACGCCGCCGTAGCGCTCGTACGGGTCAAAATCCAGATGGTCGTTGTACTCCACACGGGCCGCCAGATCAATGGACGGACAGCCCGTCACGAATACACGATCGGGACGTTCGCCCATTCGAATCACGCGCTCCGCCGCTTCCTGGTTAGAAACCAGATGCAGGTCGGCCAGCTTGGTATTGGCATGGCGGACCTTCTCATCAATTGAGCCGGTGACTTCGCCCCCCTGCACATGCGCCAGCGGGATATTGGAATAGGCCGCGGCAATAGAGGTAGCGATGGTTTCATATCGATCGGCGATGGTCACGACGACATCGGGCTTCAGGTTGTCAAAGACCGTCGCCAGCTCCAGCAAAGCCAGTCCGGTAGACTTGGCCGATGTAATCAGATTCTCGCCTTCCACCACGTTATAAATACGAGCGGCGACTTCAAAGCCATCCCGCTGCACAAATCTGGCGACATTGCCATACCGATCAAGGAGCATTGATGCAGCTAAAACCAGTTGGAGTTCCAAATCAGGTGAAGCAACGATTGCTTCAAGGGCGGTTTTGATGCGGGAATAGCTGGGACGTGCTGTAACAACAACACAGACTTTGCGCATGAGCAGCCAATCGTCAGTAATAACAGTCGCAGGTCTCCAAAATTATAACAGGCTTGTTATAATACGCTATGGTTGATGGCACGATCGCCACTCCCCGGCGGCATAGATATGAGCACACGATGACATTCCCCAGGCATGGCATTTTTATCGCCCAAGGCGCAGGTCTGCGCATGATGGCCGATCTGGCGCTTGCGCTGGACATGCAGCGCGTCGGCCTGTATGCCAGCCATTCCGCCTGGTATCATCGATACCTCCAGAGCGCCCCTTATCTTGAACGCCCACCGTTCGTTGTCGCCCGCGAATGGGAGGTCACGCAGAATCCCCCCCCGCTGGATATGGCGGTGCTGAGGCGCTTCGATGATCGGTTCGGGCCGGGGGAGTTGTGGCGGGCACTGATCACCGATCGACGAATGGTGCTTGGCCCCTTTGCCACACTGCGGCAGGACTACCGCCGCCGCTATTCTGACGAGCATTTGCTGCGCATTTTGCAGGGACACCTGGTGGCATTTGAGCGTCTGTGGGAAGCCGTTCAGCCGCAATGCGTGATCGCATACAACTGCGTGACCGTTGAAGATTACCTGGCTTATCTATTCGCCAGGGCATACGACGTGCCGTATCACAACCTCCGGGCGATCAAAATCCGGGATTACGTGCAG
>JALSTC010000399.1 GCA_026983935.1 Ardenticatenia bacterium | reverse complement strand
ACATTGTCGCTCCCCGCCGCAGCCGTCTCATCAGTCTGGCATTCCGCTGGATCGTGATCATGGTCGCGGTGATCTTCGCCCTGTTCCCGGTCGTGTGGATCGTTTCCGCCGCCTTCAACCCTGCGGGGAATCTGGCCAACCAGACTCTGATCCCGCAGAATGTGGACAGCGTGGATGAGCTGCTGACCAACTTCCGGGGGCTGCTGGTCGAAGATATCGAGATTCACCCCTACTGGAACTGGCTGGCGAATTCAATTCTGGTGGCGGGCATCAGCTCGGCGCTGGCGGTGATGATCTCGGCGCTCAGCGCCTATGCCTTTTCGCGCTTTCGCTTTCAGGGCCGCCGCAGCCTGCTGGTGCTGGTGCTGCTGATTCAGGTCTTCCCGAACATGCTGGCCATGGTAGCCCTGTTCCTGATTCTGCAGCAGATCGGCCAACTGGCCGACTTCATCCCGCAGACGTTCCCCTTCCTCTCCGGGATCGACTGGTCATGGTTCCAACTGTTCGGGCTGGACAGCCTGGGCGGACTGATTCTGGTCTATCTGGGCGGGGCGATGGGCATCAACACCTGGCTGATGAAGGGCTTCTTCGATTCCGTGCCCCGTGATATTGACGAATCGGCGCAGGTGGACGGCGCGAGTCACTGGCAGATATTCTGGATGCTGATCTTCCCGCTGGTGCGGCCCATCCTGGCCGTGGTGGGGGTGCTGGCCTTTGTCGGCAGCTTCAACGAATTCGTGCTGGCCCGTGTCCTGCTGCGCAACAAAGAACACTGGACGCTGATGGTCGGCCTGTTCAACTACGTCAGCGACAACTTCGCGCGAGACTGGGGCAAGTTTGCGGCGGGGGCGCTCATCGGCGCGACCCCGATCGTGATCCTGTACCTGATGCTGCAAGACCAGATCGTCAGCGGCCTGACTCAGGGCGCGGTGAAGGGGTGATGCCTGCCGCCCACCGGCCACCGCAGATGATCATCACAAAGCCCGGCACCCGCCGCGTCACAGCCACCCGGTGGGGCAGGGCTTTTTGCATCCGATTTTCACACCGCAGGATAGTGCGTTCTCATGGAAGAGCATATTTTCGGCACATACGCCACAGACGACCTCAAGCTGGTGCACCATCGTGCCGTGCGGCGCGGCCTGCAGCACCGGCACGATCTCGATCCGCGTGACCCGCTGCCCGGCCAGCCGGTGACGATCACCGTCCACACCGGCCCGGACCTCAGCGCCGATCACGTGGCCTGCTATTATACGCTGGACGGCAGCCAGCCGGACGGTGCACGGGGGGTGGCCCGTAACGGACGGGTGCTGTCGTTCGAACGGGTGGGGGTTGTCTGGGATTCGCTGCTGTGGGGCTATGTGGCGGTGTGGCAGGCAGCGCTGCCCCCGCAGCCGGAAGGCACAATCGTGCGCTACTGCATCGGCGCATGGGCGGACGGCGAGCCGGAAGTTTTCGCCGACTGGCCGGATGCGCAGATCACGGCGGAGAAAGCCGCCGAAGCCTTCTTCCACAACCGCCCGCAACCAGACGCTCCGCCCGGCGACCCGGCGCATGGCCGAGTCTTCACCTTTCATGTTGACCGGCTGAGGCCGCCGGACTGGGCGCGGGAGGCGATCATCTACGAAATTTTCGTGGATCGCTTCCATCCCGGCGAGGGCAGAGGCTGGCTGCAAACCGAGGATGTGCAAGGCCTCTGCGGAGGGACGCTGTGGGGTGTGGTGGACAAATTGGACTATCTGGCCGATCTGGGCGTCAACTGCCTGTGGCTGACTCCGATCTTCCCCAGCCCCACGCATCACGGTTACGACGCCACCGACTATTTCCATGTGGAGCCGCGCGTGGGCGGAGACGACGCCCTGCGGGCGCTGGTGGCGGCGGCACATGCGCACGGTATCCGCCTCGTCCTCGATCTGGTCTGCAACCACATGTCGCACCGGCACCCGATTTTTCAGGAGGCCCTGCATGACCCGTCCAGCCCGTACCGCGAATGGTTCACCTTCGACGACTCACCGGTCGGCTACCGCTCCTTCTTCGGCGTGCCGCAGATGCCGCAGATCAACCTGGCTCATCCGGAGGCACGGCAGTGGATGATTGACGTCGGGCGCTACTGGCTGCGCGAATTCGACGTGGACGGCTACCGCCTGGATTACGGCAATGGCCCCGGCCCGGACTTCTGGGCGGATTTCTGGGCGGCGTGCAAAGCGGAAAAGCCGGACTGCTTCTGCTTCGGTGAGATCGTGGAAGCGCCGGACGTGATCCGCACCTACGTTGGACGGCTGGACGGCAACCTGGATTTTCACGTCGAAAGTGCCCTGCGCAAAACCTACGCGCTGAAGGAATGGACGGAGGCCGATTTTGAGCGCTTCGTCGCCCGTCATCTGGCCTACTTCTCTGACGATTTCGTCATGCCGACCTTCCTCGATAACCACGATACCAGCCGCTTCCTTTATGCCGCTGGCGGCGACAAGGATGCCCTGCGGCAGGCGGCGGCGGCGCAGTTTCGCCTGCCGGGGCCGCCGGTCATCTACTATGGCACGGAGATCGGTCTGAGCCAGCGCCAGGGCAAGGGCGGCGGCATCGGGCTGGATGCCAGCCGGACGGTGATGCTCTGGGGAGACGAACAGGATCGCGATCTGCTGGCCTACTACAAACAGTTGATCGCGGCGCGCAAATCCCGGCTCGCGAGGCCGTGATGCCGGTGATAAAATCGTCGTGGGAGCAGAGCATGAGGTATTCGCTGGATGGTGAACATGACGCTGCTTGACGACCTGCTGGTCGGGTTACCCGATGGCGAAGTCATCGGCAGACGGCGCACAACGGACTCGCTGGATGGTGAATATGA
>JALSTC010000398.1 GCA_026983935.1 Ardenticatenia bacterium | reverse complement strand
GCCGGTGGGGACGCCGATCGTTTCCACCACGTCGCCTTTGAGCGTGTTTTTCACCAGTCCGACTGGCAGCACGGATCGCTCGACCTATGTCAACGGCCTGGATGTCACCGTGGCAGCGGACATCGCAGCAGCCCAACAGACGGTGGACGTGGCCGCTTTTGAGTTGAATTCATCCGCCATCGCCAATGCCCTGATTGATGCTCATAACCGCGGTGTGCGTGTGCGTCTGGTCACCGATGACGATCACGGGCTGGACGTGGAGATGTACCGGGAGTATCTCGCTGCCGACGAGGATGAGCGCGAGGATATTGCCGATGAGATGGAATCCCCGCCGGATGAAACGCTGCTCGATGAAGTCTATGATGCGGGCATCCCCATTGAGGACGACGACCGCGGTGCTCTGATGCATAACAAGTTCGTGATCATTGATGGCGCGACGGTCTGGACGGGCAGCATGAATCTGACGATCAACGGCGTCTACCGCAATAACAACAACTTTGTTCGCATCCGCAGCAGCCGCGTGGCTCAGGACTACCAGACCGAATTCAACGAAATGTTTGAGCGTCACCAGTTTGGCCCGCTTTCGCCCGCCAATACCCCCTTTCCGCAGGTGACGGTCAACGGTGTGCCGCTTGAAGTGTACTTCGCCCCGGAGGATGACGTGCTGCCCCGGATTCTGGAAGAGGTCGCCGCCGCACAGCACAGCATCCGTTTTATGACATTCTCCTTCACGCTGGACGATCTGGGGGATGCGATGCTGGCGCGGGCGGCAGACGGCGTGACCGTACAGGGCATCTTTGACGAATTGAACAGCGGCGGCTATACGTACAGCGAGATTGTCCCGCTGTTCTGTGCCGGGCAGGATGTGCGTTGGGATGGCAACCGCTTTATTTTGCACCACAAGGTCATCATCATTGACAATGAGACCGTGCTGATCGGCTCCTTCAATTTCTCCAACAGCGCGACCCGTGACAATGACGAAAACCTGATGATCATCCACGATCCGGGCGTCACGGCGCAGTTCATTGCCGAGTTCGACGCCCGCTATGCCGAGGCCACCGTCCCGACCGACGTGCCCTGCGGCTGATCTGAGGCTCCAAATCTGTACACGGATGATACGCTGCGCCTTCATTGTCAGGATGGGCCGTCATGTGTCGTTTGTGTACCAGCGTCTTTTGCTGGTCAAATGCCGGGCGTTGTACTATCATACGGATAGAAAATCTGTGCTGGTGCTGCCGGTAAATGACAGTCAAATAAACCCGGATAGGAATAGTGAGAGATGCCTTTTATTGAAGCCCCCACGACATTTTACATGGGACGCCGCTATGACCCCACCGCCCGGCGGCTGGTGGACGAAGTTGTCTACTACGACTCGCGCGATCTGACCACACACGCCGTCGTCGTCGGTATGACAGGCTCCGGCAAGACCGGGCTGTGCGTCACCCTGCTGGAAGAGGCCGTACTGGATAACATCCCGGCTATCGTCATCGATCCCAAGGGAGACATCACCAACCTGCTGCTGACTTTCCCTGACCTGCGCCCGGAGGACTTCCAACCCTGGGTGAACATTGACGAGGCCCGCCGTGCCGGGATGGACGTGGACGAATACGCCGCCGATGTAGCCGCCCGCTGGCGGGATGGCCTGCAGGCCTGGGGCATCGTCCCCGACCGCGTCAAGTGGCTCAAGTACGCCGCCGAATTCAGTATCTACACCCCCGGCTCGGATTCCGGCCTGCCGATCAGCATTCTGGATGCCATGCAGGCCCCGCCGGAAGGATGGGTCGGCCATGAGGAAGCGCACCGCGAACGCATCTCCGGCATGGTCACGGCGCTGCTGGCCCTGATCGGCAAGCAGGTGGAGCCGGTCAAAGACCGCGAACACGTCCTGATCAGCAACATCTTTGAGCATGCCTGGAAGCAGGGGCAGGGCCTTACCATGGAAGACGTGATCATCCAGGTGCAGCAGCCGCCCTTTGAAAAGCTGGGCGTCTTTGACGTGGATACCTTCTTCCCGGAGAAAGAGCGCTTCAAGCTGGCGATGGAACTCAACAACATCATCGCCGCGCCGTCCTTCCAGTCGTGGGTCAACGGTGCGCCGCTGGACGTGCAGAGCCTGCTTTTCCGCCCGGACGGCAAGCCGCGTGTCAGCATCTTTTACATCGCGCATTTGAACGATGCCGAGCGCCAGTTCTTCATCACGCTGCTGCTGGAGAACGTCCTGGCCTGGATGCGCACGCTCTCCGGCACAACCAGCCTGCGTGCCCTGCTGTACATTGATGAAGTTTTCGGCATGTTCCCGCCGTACCCGAAGAATCCCCCGACCAAAGACCCCATGCTCAAACTGCTCAAACAGGCCAGAGCTTATGGGCTGGGTGTGGTGCTGGCCACGCAGAATCCGGGCGACCTGGATTACAAGGGACTGGCCAACGCCGGGACGTGGTTCATCGGTAAGCTTCAGACGGAAAACGACAGGAAGAAAGTGCTCACCGGGTTGGAGGCGCTGGCCAACGCCCAGACGGGCCTTGATCTGGACGACGTGGACGACATGATCGGCCAGCTTGATCCGCGTGTGTTCCTGATGCACAACGTGCATGACGAAGGCGGGCCGCTGCTGATGCACACCCGCTGGGCGATGAGCTACCTGCGTGGCCCGCTGACACGCCAGCAGATCAACACGCTGATGGCTCCCCAGCGGGCAAAGCTCCAGCAGCGGGTGATACCGCAGCCGGGAACAGGGGGAATCCATGCCGCCGTGCCCGGTCGTGGTGGGGGCGGTCGCCCCGCTGCCATGCCACCGCCGCCACCACCGCCGCCCGGCGCGACTCCGCCGCCTGCGACGCTGCC
>JALSTC010000397.1 GCA_026983935.1 Ardenticatenia bacterium | reverse complement strand
GCAGGCTGGCGGCTGACCCGCGGAGAGTCGCTGGCGGAAGCCCTGGGCTGGGCCGCCCGGCGCGCGGCGCTGGACGCCGCCGTCACCGAAGGACAGCCCGCCGACAGCGGCATGGTGGCCGCTGTACTGGGGGAAGACCCCACGCTCGATGATGAGCTGCGTGTGCGCTATGCCCGCCATCTGCTGGCCTTTGCCCTGGCGCTGGAAGACCCTACCCCCGCCAGGATCATCGGCGTCCAGGCGCGGCTGCATCCTGACGTGGCAGATGCCGCCCTGGAAATGCTGGATGAGGCCATTGCCGAAGGCAAGACCTATGTGGCCTACCAGATGATCGCCGGCTGGCTGGCAGATCCGCTTGGCCCGGAAGGCTTTGCCTGGCGGCAGCGGGCTTACCAGTCGGCCCTGGCTTACCTGAACAAGCTGGCGGCAGAACGAGACGTCGCAGCGGCGATCACGTTTCTGGAAGAGCTGCAGCACGTCAGCGAAGCCGTGATGATCGGGGAAGCCGCCTCCGACCTGCTGGAAGCCGCCCTGCCACTGGCCGAGCAGTCATCGGAACTGGCGCAGATTCTGTTCCTGCTGGCTGCCGATCATCTCCCGGCAGCGCCCTTCCAGCGCCTGACACCCACCCCCTCTTTTGCCCGGCAGCTCCCCAAAGCGTTCCGCGCCGCACTGCCCCACCTGAAGCCGGGACAGCCCACACCCGCCCCGCCGGGGATGCTGGCCAGGGTTGCCGCCGCATTTGGCGAAGACTGGGAACCGGTCGTGCTGGGGCGGCTGGTCGAGTGGACACAGACTCTGGAACGGCCTGACCTGATTGACACCAAAACGCTGGAACGGCTGGCCGCGCTGGCCCGCTCACCCTGGCAGGGTCGCTTTGCGGCGGTTCTTTCCCATGTTGTGGAAGACCTGAGCACGCCGGAACTGCTGACGCTGCTTGAGCCGCCGGGACCGCGCTATCTGGCGGAAATCCTGCTGCAAATGGGCGACTACCAGGGCCTGGTGGCGCTGCTGGAACGAGCCTCCGCTGCCCTGTTCCGGGGAGATGCACAGATCAACTTCGCCCCCTGGGTCAGTGACATTTTCGAACATACAACGCTGGATGCGGAACAGCTCCTCACCGCAGTGGAAACCATTGCCAGGCTGGGATTGAAGCCCGTCCCGAAAGCGATGGCCTACCGGGGTGCGCTGCTCAACAAGCAGTTCGATCCGGCACTGGAACCGCTGATCCGGCGGCTGAGCAGCGCCATGAGCGGGGATGCTCATCTGATCAAGGTGGTCGGATATGACACTGCGCTGCATTTGTTGGAATATCACGCCAGGCGGAAGGATGTCAACAACACAGTCCGGCTGGCAGCAGCCATCACCGAAAGTGTGGGCGGCGCACAGGACGGCCTGAACGTCATCGGGCGCATCTGGGCGCTGCTGAACTGGAATCGGGACGTGCGAGAGGCGGCCCTGGAACTGCTGCGCCGCTACGCCCGCTGGGCTTCCCCGGAATGGGCGCAGCGCATCCCGCAGGTGATCGGGAAAAAACTGGGCAAGCAGGTCGAGGAGATGCTGCGGGCCACGGTCACAGTCAGCACCATGACCGGCAACACCGGCCTGGAGACTTTCGCGGAGGATGTACACGTCGCCGCCGGGCTGCTGGCCGATATTCTTGCCGCCTACGTCAGAAAACCCTATCCCACGCTCAAACGGCTGCGCAGCGATCTTGATGCCATGTCCGGCGGGCTTTCCGACCGCGAACGTGACCGCCTCAGCGGCGATCTGCTGATCATAGCCCGCCTTGTGTACCAGTTGGGCAGCGCACGTGGACGGGGGCGCAGACGCGCCAGCTTCGAGCAGCAACTGCTGGAGGGCACCGCTGCGCCACGCAGTGCGGTGGACGCGCTGCTGGGAATCGGGGGACACTTCAGTAAAGGGCTGCATCTGCCGCCAGACCTGGAGTGGGAGGCCATGCACCACGTGACCGGACACCGCTCGGTCAGTATGCTGTTCAAGGAGGCGGATACCACTCGCCGCCTGCTGGAGCGCCTGTTGGCCGCATTCCCACCGGGCAAGCCCCCTGCACTGACAACCTCCGCCTTCTATGCAGAGGTGGACAGCCTGTGGAAGAGTATGCGCCTTTACGACCAGCGCCGGCTTTATGACACCTTCGCTATGGACACGCAGGCGCTGGCGACCCTGATCGGGATGATCAGCGACAGCGGGGACGAAAGAGCGCTGAATGACAGCGGCCTGGGGCGGAGCCTGGAAAGCGGCACCCGCGAGCCAAAGTCGGCACTGGAAGTCATGCGTTTTTTGAGCGGCTACTTCGGGCGCAGGTTCCGCGCTTGACCGCCCCCTATTCGGCGAGATCGTGGAGCTGGCGTTCTGCGGCGGCCTGAAGCCGGGCAGCGGTCAGCCCATCGCCGCCTTCGATCGGTGTCTCCGGTGGCAGCACACGGGTCAGTGTGATCACGTTGCGCAGCTCACGGCGGGCCTGTTCGAGCTGCCCGATCTGGCGGTGAATGCCAGCCAGCGTAAAATGCGGCAGTGGCCAGTTTCGCTCCAGATAAATCGTGCGGCGCAGCGCCTCGATGGCTTCATCCGACGCATCCAGACTCTGGTAGATCAGCGCCAGCGTATAATGCGCAGGCGCGCAGGTCGGGTCAGCGGCGATGGCCTGCTGGCAGTGAAACAGCGCCTCATGCCAGTGCTGGCGGTTGGCATGCCAGCGCCCCAGCCGATAATGCGTCTCTGCGTTATTTTCCTCTGTTCTGTCTTCCTCCGTCAGCACCTCTGCTTCAACAGGCTCCGGAACATCGGGAAGCTCGATCGGCGGCGGTGACGGGGCCGTGACGGCAGGCACACCGGCATAAGGCCGCCGGTAGCAGGTCGAGCCGGGAAAGGTGTGTGTCTCAAACGCGGCAAAGTTCGGTGGGGCGGGATCGGCATGGCCCACGATCAGCCAGCCGCCCGGCCTGAGCACGCGGTAGAGATGGTGATATATCCAGCGCCGGTAATGCGTCCCGAAGTACAGGATCACATTGCGGCATAGAATCAGATCGAAATACACAGCCCGGTCTCGCAGCGTCGCACAGTTATCCACCAGGTTACACATCTGAAAGCGCACCATGCCGCGCACGTCTTCATGCAGATGATATTCCGCCCCGATGCGCGTGAAGTAGTGATCCCGCCACTGCCGGGCATACGCTTCTCGAAAAGACCAGTCGCGGTAGATGCCCCGCCGGGCCTGCTGCAGGGCGCGATGATTGATATCCGTGCCGAGAACATCCAGCCGCCACTCTCGCCAGTCGGGCAGCACCTCACGAATCAGGATCGCCAGCGAGTAGGCTTCCTCGCCGCTGGCACATCCTGCGCTCCAGACTCGCAGCGTGCGCCCGCCCTGCTTCCGCTGCTCCTGCACCAGCCCCGGCAGGATATGATGGCGCAGCGCCTCAAACTGCGGTGTGTTGCGAAAGAAATGGGTCTCACAGACGGTCAGCGCATCCACAACCGCATCCCACACACCCGCTCGGCCTTCCAGCAGCGCCCGGTAAAGCGAGTCGAGAGTCGCATCCCGCGAGTCAGCCGATGCCAGCCCCGGCGTGATCTGCCGCAGGGCATGATGCAGCCCGGCGCTCAGCTCATGACGCCGGGCCGGAGGAAAATCCAGCCCGGTGCGGCTCATAATCAGACTGCGAAAGCGGAAGTAATCGGTCTCGGACAGCGCGGGAGCCATGACAATAATCCTGAACCGGGCATAACGATAACGGTTGGCTCTATTGTACCACCGTCCGGCAAACACACCGCCGGATTTCTACACGATTCTTATGCAACCTGTGCTATGTTACAAATGTCTAATATCAAAAAAGCAGCAAAGCAACAAATGGAGATTGCAATGCCAGTATACGACACACCTCTGCATACCAACGATCAAAGCATCGATCGCGTACTTAATGCCGGACTACCAGTCATTCTGATCATCTGGGATGGCCGCCGGGGGCTTGACCCGGCACTGGAAGCCGCGTTGAAAGAAACGGCGAAGACCGAATCGGGCAAGCTGCTGATCGCCCGCCTGGACGTGGCCGACAACCCGCAGGCAGCATCCCGCTGGGGAGGGACAGACACACCCGCCCTGGTGGCTTACCGCAACGGCAAGGCCCTGACCGAGACGGTCTCGCCTGTCACACCGGATGTGCTCCGCGCCTATGTGGACTATCTGCTGGATCGCGGCCCGCGGCCCATGCAGCATATCCGGCAGCACACGGCGCAGAAACCCCGTGCCTCCACCAACGGTCAGGACCTGACCCGGCCTGTGACCGTCACCGACGCGACATTCCAACATGAGGTCATGGAGAGTAAAGTGCCCGTCGTGGTGGACTTCTGGGCACCCTGGTGCGGACCGTGCCGGATGATCGGCCCGGTGCTGGAACGGATCGCAGCGGAATCGGGTGGACGAGTCAAGATTGCCAAAGTGAACGTGGATGAGAATCCGGTCATGGCCGGGCAGTACGGCGTGCAGGGCATCCCGACCCTGCTGCTGGTGCGCAACGGCCAGATCGTGGATCGCATCGTGGGCGCACTGCCGGAACCATATCTGCGCCAGCGCATCAATGCCCTGATCAACGTGCAATAATCCGACTCTACGGGACGGGAAGCAAAACCAAAAAAGACCGGCGCGGACATAAAGGCCAACCCCGGTCTTTTTTGCTGTCTTTCAGCGGATGCTCACCCGCCCGGCGGGTTGAAAGCCGGGGTCGGGAAATTGAGGATCAGCGGTGTGGGTGTCGGCACCGGGGTCGGGGCCGGGCCAGCGCCCACCGATGCCCGCCATTCCGCTTCCAGTTCATCGAACGGCCTGCCCGTGACGGTCTCAATGGCTTCGTACACACCGACATTCTGCGCGATCAGCGTGGTGATCTGGCCGTGGCCTTCATAGCCGCCGTAGTTGTCCCGCAGGAAGCGCATGAATGACGCGCCGATGTCATAGGCCACATGCGTGCAGCCGTCAGGGCCAAGCGTCCCCGCGCCGCTGGCGTCACCGCGCAGGGATGGCAGGGCATCCATCGCCGCCAGGCCGCGCACACGCGCCTCGCTGTCCCAGGGCTGGACGGGGTCTTCAAAGAAGGTCGCCTCCCCTTCGATCCACCACGTCGGGCCGCGGTCGACATGCATGGCGTACTGGTGAAAATGCGTCAGCTCATGGGTGACGGTCGAGCGGGCCAGCGACCGCACGATGTAGTCGAAATCCTCTTCCAGATTCAGCCCGCCGCACTCCCGATCCAGCCGCGCCTGATCGGGGACGCGCTGCACCGTGCCATTCCACTGCCTGCCCAGCGTGCCGACGAAACGGATGCTGTCACGCCCGGCCTCGCCGCGCCACTCCAGGAATGAGTCCAGATCGGGATAGATCACGACCAGCGGGCGGGACGCCAGCTCCACGCCGGGGAAGCCCTGTGCCCACCGCTCGCGGGCGTCATCCACCGCGTCGAGCGCCTGCTCGCCAACCCAATCGGGCAGCCCGAACCAGTAGATGCGCACCAGGTCATTTTCCACGTGCATCCAGTCACGGGTATGGTCCGCATAGATGGCATACTGCGGCTCGCTCTCGTAGACATTGCCCGCCGCATCAATGAGCCGCCACGTATAATTCACCGTCAGCCAGGGGATCAGGCCGTTATCGGCCTCGTAGCGGTGCAGCGTGGCCCGGATGACGCCGTTCTCGCTGTCAAATTCATCCGCCTGGACACGCCCGGTAATCGGCGACCCGAAGTCATAGAACACGGTTGCCCGCGTGATCGGCCCGGCGCTGCTGGCGGCTTCAATGCTAAATGTCATGCCCTCCGGGTAATTCGAGGTGTAGACGATGTCGCCAATGGTGAAGACACCGGCATCACCGCCATCCTGGGCCTGTGTCACGCCGACGAACAGCGCCAGCGACAGCATCACTATTCCGACCAGCCGCTTCAGAGGCATTCCGTTCCCTCCTCCTTTGTCTGTCAACACACCTGCAGGCAAATTGTAACCCATTTTAACCCTCCCCGGCATGTTGATTCTCCCGCCCGGCTCTTCTATACTTACTGCGCCGTCACCGGACACCATCAACCAAAGGGGACTCGCCTTGAAACCCAGAAACTATTTACTACTGATCCTGACGCTGATCGCGCTGGTCGGCTGCGGCGGCCAGATCAATGTCGCCACGACAACGCCGACGGCCACCAGCACGCCAGATTTCCCCGCCACCGAAACCTATGAAGCCTTCATTGCGGAACAGACTGCCGTCGTAGAAACGCAGGCCGATCTGGCTGCACAGCAAACGGCGCTTGCCGAAACTGAAAGCGATGTAGCCGCCACACAGGCCGCCCTGATCGGTGAGCAGGAAGTGCTCGCCGCCACGCAAACGGCGCTCGCCGGGGCGGAGGCCGACCTTCAAGCCGGGCAGACCGCCTTCGCAGAAAATCAGGCTGCGCTGACCGAAGAACAGGAGGCCGTGGCCGCGACACAGGCCGCCTTGACCGAGGAACAGGAAGCGCTCGCTGCCACGCAGGCGGCCCTTGCAGAATCGCAGGCCGACCTGGCCGCACAGCAAACGGCGGTCGCTGAAAGCGAAAGCAGCGTGGCGGCCACCCAGGTTGCCCTCGCCAGCGAACAGGCGGATGTGCAGGTCACGCAAACTGCCGTCGCCGGGGCACAGGCCGAGGTGAACACCGAACGCGAGGCGCTGATGGCCGAAGCAACGGCTATCTATGCAACCGCAACCGAACTGGCGCGTCCGACAGCCACGCCCACACCCACCAACACGCCCACGCCACCACCCACACCCACACCGGTCGAAGTCTCCTGGCGCACCGTTGAACTGCCCGACCTGGGACTCCGGCTGGACGTGCCGGACAGCATGAGCGGCCCGGAAACCGTGAACGCGCGAACGGTGGGCTTCAGTGATGTCAGCGGGCCACCGCCGTCCACCTTCATCATCATCGGGCGCACAGTGACAGAGCAACTGCTCACCGGCGTGGGGGAGATTCCGGCAGACGCCCGACATGATCCGGTCACCGTGCTCAATGCCGCGCTCAATGCCGTCATTCAACTGCCCGCCGATGCGACGCTGGACGGCGACATCACGACTTACGAAGGGCTGAACTACCCTGCCGCGCAGATGCGCGTGCGCAGTGCTGGCCTTGAAGAAGTGGCCACCTTTGTGCTGTACTATCTGGGCGGCGAAGACTGGGCGCTGGTGCTCTTTTCCGGCGCAGAGGATACGCTGAGCGCCCTGATCGAGCCGGTGGCGGAAAGCGTCATGCTTATCGAAGGCACGCAGTCGCAGCCGCCCCCACAGCCGGAACAGCCGGGCGATGCGCTCGGCCTGAACTTCACGCTGCCGGAAGGATGGGCCGCCGAACCGCTCATGCTGGATAACCTGGAAGCCCCCGCCCTCAATATCGGCCCGACCGGCGCGGACGACACCGAACGCGGCATCATGATCGCCCGTGGCAGCGCCGCGCAAATGGCCGGCATCGGCTTCCCGGAAGGAGAAACCGATCCCGTCGCTGCGCTGCAGGCCATCGTGACACAAATTCTGGCGGAAGCTCCCGAAGATTACTCCGGAGGCCGCTACCGCGAAGTCCAGATCGGCGATTTTCTGGGCGCATGGACGCAGATTCGCGGCGAGACGCGCACACTGCGCTACTATCTGTTCCCTGTCGGCGCGGATGACTGGCTGCTGATCGGCGCACGGGCCACAGCCGATGCCTTTGGCCCCTTCAGCCGGACGGAACTGCGCGACTTCCTGGCCTCACTGGAGCTGCAGCCTGACGAAGGCGTGGCGCTGGGGCTGGATTTCGTCGTGCCGGAAGGCTGGACGGTCGAAGCCTATTCGGCAGAGGGGCTGTTCAACGCCCCGGCGGTGCGGCTCCTGCCGCCGGACGGCCCCGCCGATGAAGCCGGGCGGATGCTCATCATTGCACGCGGCACAGGAGCAGATTTCGCGGGCGGCGCGATACCCTTCCCGGAAGATGCCACCGACCCGGCTGCCGCGCTGGAACCGGTCGCCGATTATTTCCGCGAGCAGCTCGGCGTCACACGTGGGGTGCGCGTCGAATCCCTCCAGCTTGGCGACTTCTTCGGCGCATTCGCCAGCCTGCGCAATGACGACAACGCCGCACGGCTGTACCTCTTCCTGGCCGGGCAGGACGACTGGATTTTCATCTACACCGAAGCTCACCGCGATGCATTCAACGCTTTCAACCGCGCCGAACTGCGCGACTTCCTGGCTTCGCTGCAGCTTGCCGCCGGGACGACAGGCGGCCCCGTGCTGCCACCGCCCGGCCCGATGGAGGAGGCCCTGGTGCTGCGCGTGGTGGACGGCGATACCATCGTGGTGCTGCTGAACGGGCACGAGGAAAACGTCCGCTATATCGGCATTGACACACCGGAAACCCACCATCCACGTGAAGGCGCGGCCTGGTTGGGCTACGAAGCCACCCACTTCAACAATCAATTCGTGCATGTGGGTGAAACCGTGTTCCTGGAGCGTGACATCACCGACCGGGACATCTACAACCGCCTGCTGCGCTACATCTGGGCACCGGACGAAAACGGCAACCTGGTACTCGTGCAGGGCGAACTGCTGCGCGCCGGGCTGGCCCACCTGCTGACCTATGACGAGCGGCGCTATCTGCCTTACTTTATGGCAATGGAACGCGAGGCACAGGAAGCACACCGCGGTCTGTGGGGCGAGCCGCCGCCACCGCCGCCGGTTGATCCCATCGCTCAGGTGGACGATCAGGTCTGGGCCGCCAACCCGGACGGCGACCTGATGCCTATGCTCTATGACGCCGCTGCACTGGGCAATGAACCCGATCCCATCGCCTTCTGGCCGAATAACGTCCCGGCCACCGTGCGCGATGTGTTCTACGTCTACCCCGACGCCATTGATCCGACGACCGGCCAGCCTGTCAGCGAGGATAAAGTCGGCTACTGGTACTGGCTGGAGATCAACGACTTCCGCGGCTGGGTGCCAGAACGCTGGCTGCTGCTGGAGGAGCCGGAGACGGTCTTCCCACCGCCGGAGACACGTATCATCGCCTATGACGAGCCGTATATCGTCGGCAACGATCCCCTGCCCGTGCTGAACACGCCCGGCGGTGACGAGGTGCTGGGCGAACTGCCGCCCGACTCCCGTCCGCAGGTCAAACGGCTGGGCATCGGCCCGGACGGCGAATGGTGGCTGTGGGTGGATACCGATGGGCTGGATGGCTGGGTGCCGCTGAGCCGCCTCAGCAAGACCAATCCTTGATCGCCCTCCCGGACTCAGGCATACAACAGCAGGGCCGCCATTTGCGCGGCCCTGTACTTTCTTCTGGCTGAAGCGATCCCCCGCCGGGTGCTCAGGTGTCTGACGCTATGGGGCGCTTGGCGATGGCAATGGTGCAGGTGTCGTCTCCCTGGGCGATGCAGGCCGTTTCCGCCACCAGAAAGCGTCTGCCATTCGTCGCCCAGCTCAGTGCTTCTTCCAGAATGCCCACGGCCAGATGACAGCACGGCGCATCCGTCTGCCGCCCCCAGCAAACCGGGCAGCGTTCGATGACCCAGAAGTAGTGCTTTGGATCCTCACCGAGAGAGACAACCTGATCAGAAAAGCGGTTGAAGACCATGGCGAACATGTCAAAACCCACATGCAGTTTGAGGGACATGGGCATCATGCGCACCGGCAGATCGGCGATGCCCAGCAGCGGGTTGAACTCCCGCAGGCCGTTATTGAGGCACATCACCCCCACGCGGCGGTTGAGTTCACGGCCTTCTTCCGGCCCATAGACCGCTTCTACAGCCGCCTGCAGTGCACCCACGTGTTCAAAGGGAAAGGCACGCTCCAGATCACCGGGCGGTAGATGCCCGATGTACTGCGTCAGACCGCCTGCCTGCAGGACGGATTCCAGCTCATCACTGCCGATCAACTCTTCCATCGAACGGAGAATGATCCGGCCCATCCGGTTGGGATAGAAAAACAGTCCTTCGTCGCCCATAGCTGGCCACCTCTAATCTGATGCCGCAATCCATGATCTCAGTATAATCGGCCTCTACCATGGGCGAAAGCGCGGCACGCCGGAGCCAAGAGACTATCTGCCCCCGGCAGCCGCTTCCTGCGTCACACTGCGGAGGAAGGGAAGTGCCTCCCGCAGCACCGGCAGATTGACCAGCACAACACCGGCCAGAATCAGCAGCGCACCGACAACCAGAGGGGCATCCAGCACTTCCCCCAGAAAGCCCACGCCCAGCGCCAGCCCTACCGGCGGCATGACGTAAGTCACCAGCGTGGCCCGCGTTGCGCCCCAGCGGTCAATGATCCAGTAAAACAGCAGGTAGGCAATGTAGGTGTTCACCAGGCCCAATGCAAGCACCGAAGCCGCCACATTCCCGGAAACCCGGCCAAAGTCCGGCACACCATCTGCCAACAGTGCCGCCGCGATGACCACCACCGCCGCCGATACCAACGCCCCACCGGAAACCACCAGCGGCTCCAGATGGCGCAGGCTGCGCCGGACGAAAACGGTCGTGCCCGCATAACAAAGCGCGGCCAGCAGAATCGCCCCCTGGCGAACGAGATTGTTATCCACACCGCCCTGTCCCGCATCACGCCCCGCCAGGACGACCACTCCGACGAATCCCGTCACCAGACCGATCACCTTCAGTACGGTGATCCGCTCATCCCGCAGCGCAAAATGCGCGATCACCAGGGAAAACAGCGGCACTGTGCTGTTCAAGACTGTGGTCAGCCCGCTATCAATGCGCTGCTCGCCCCAAGTGATCAGGGCAAACGGCACTGCCGTATTGAACACGCCAGTGACGATCAGGCCCAGCACGCTGGCGCGATCACGTGGAAAGCGCAGCCTGCTCAGATAGAGCGTCAGCAGCATGGCAACCGCCGCCACTCCGATCCGCACGGCGACAAGCTGCAGCGGCGTCAGCTCCTCCACGCCGATTTTGATCAGCAGAAACGATGATCCCCAGATAATCCCTAACGCCCAAAATCCCGCCCAGACACGCATAGTCTGATTCCCTCTGTTGCAATTGCGGCTGATTGCTGCACCGATCGTCAGGTATTAAAACCGCCCATCATGAAAAACGTTACGGCCCGGCAGCAGTTTGCCACCGGGCCGCATCTTCATGCCCAGTTGGAACGTGTCGTACGCGGGACGGTCAGTGCGGCGCACTCATTCGTCTGCCGCCTCTACGCGGATATCCGGGAAGAACTGGTGCACCGTACCTTCAACCCATCCCCGGAGCGTCATCGCCGAGAGGCTGCATCCTTCACATGCCCCGCCAAGCTTGACCCGCGCCACCTTCCCGTCGAAGTCCACCAGAGTAACCGATCCCCCGTGATAGTATTCGATATATGCGGAAAGATTCTCTATCAACACACGCAGCCGCTCATCAACAGGAGCATCCGGTGCAGCAGGCGTGAGATCAGGCTGATCAGTCATGGTTCATCCTTCCTGGTCAGAAACTTTCGTCGAATCGTCGGCAGCATGTCCGCCTTCCAGAACGGCCTGCACCTCTTCTTCTGAATCAACCAGCGTCATGCGCTCGGTCAGCCCCACCATACCAAACAATTTATGATAATGCGAGGACAGCCCAAAACCGAAAACCTGCCGTCCCCCCTGGGCAGCATCTTCCACCAGGCTGATGATCAGCCCGATCCCGGCGCTGTTCAGGTAATCGCTGCCCGTGAAGTTCATCCCGATCACATCCACGCGAGCATCGGCCAATTCGCTGTAAGCCTGGTAGGCCGCCGCGCGAACCCGGGCAGTCACATCATGCGGAAAATCCAGGTAGCCAACACGCCCCTCTATACGACAACCGACTTCGGTATCATGCATAGCCCTTCTCTACCCCTCCTCGTCAGCGGCTGCCATCAGCCCAGCCCGGTACATCCTGACGGCACAGATAGATCATCATCCGCGCCTGATCCCCTCTCCTGCAGGCGCTGTAGTGTGACCTGAACGATTAAACTGTGTTGGAGGCACATGAGACCATCAGACCGATCAGAGCGACCAGAAGCACAGCCGCTGTCGTGGCAGATGGTTACCGTGAAGAAAAGCTGCCTTGTGAACACGTGCGCCTTTGCCGTCAGACAGAGCACTAATAATTTCAGTATAGCATAAGTTTCCGCGTGCGGATTAATGCTTTATCTCGCTACAATCAATACTATTACAAACGCACCCGACGGACAGCGCACACCAGGAAACGGCGGCTGTGACTGGACAGCCGCCGCACACCGCCGCGTTCCCAAGAGCAAACCAGAGTGCAATCAGTCCATCAACAGCACTTCACGGATACGCACCAGCGCCCAGTCAATCTCTTCCCTGGTGATGACCAGCGGCGGCGCAAAACGCAGCACATGCTGATGGGTCTCCTTGCAGAGAATGCCCCGCGCCTGCAAAGCCTCCGCGAAACGGCGTGCGCCGCCCGCTTCCGGCTTGAGTTCCACGCCGATCAACAGCCCCTTGCCGCGCACTTCTTTGATATGCGGGCTGTCGATTGCGGCAAGCTGCTCCTTAAAGTACGCTCCCAATTCTGCCGCGTTCTCGATCATGCCCTCTTCCACCAGCACGGCCAGCGCCTCCCGCGCCACTGCCGCGCCCAGGGGGTTGCCGCCGAATGTGCTGCCATGATCGCCGGGACGCAGCAGCCCCAGCACCTCGTCCCCGCTGAGCACGGCACTCACCGGATAGAAGCCGCCGGAGAGCGCCTTGCCGATGATCATGACATCCGGGCGCACGCCCTCATGATCGCAGGCAAACAGCTTCCCCGTGCGCCCCAGACCGGTCTGTATTTCATCGGCCATGAACAGCACATTGTGCGCATCGCAGATCTCACGCACCCGCCGCAGATACCCCTCCGGCGGGACGATCACCCCACCCTCACCCTGTATAGGCTCCACCAGGAAAGCGGCAGTATGGGGTGTGATGGCCGCCTCCAGCGCGTCGGCGTCGCCATAAGGAATCACCACAAAGCCGGGCGTGAACGGCCCAAAGTCCTCGCGATACTGCGGCTCCGTACTGAAGCTGATCACCGTCGTGGTACGCCCGTGA
>JALSTC010000396.1 GCA_026983935.1 Ardenticatenia bacterium | reverse complement strand
GCCCGCTTCCATTGCCAGATCAAGCTGTGCCTTTACGACGTCGGTCGTGCTCAGGGCATTAGCCTCGGCTTCGATGGCGTTGGTTTCCTCAGTCTGCAAAAGTGAGCCGTCGCTGCGGAAGACTTTCAGCCCGTTCCATTCGGGGGGATTGTGGCTGGCGGTGAAGGCCAGCCCCAGCGCGGCCTGCTGGCTGGCAGTAGCGTATGTGATCAGGGGGGTGGGGGCAGCCTCCGAAAGCAGATAGACGGCGATGTTGTTCCCGGCGAAAACTTCCGCGGCGGCACGTGCGGCCCGGTCGGAGAGGAAGCGGCGGTCGTAGCCGATCAGCACTCCCTGGTGTTCGCGCTCTTCGCGCACGACCAGATTCGCCAGGGCCTGGCAGAGCCGCCGGATGTTGCCAAAGGTAAAGCCCTCCCCGATGATGGCCCGCCATCCCCCCGTCCCAAAGCGGATCAGGTTTTCTTCCTGATCGCGGAAGGGACGCAGATAGCGTTTTTGCAGGATGAACTCCGCCTGTTCGCGGTCGGCGTCGGTGTTGATGCCCAGAATCTCGCCGGTGTCGTAAATCTGGTAGCTTTCTACATATTTACCGGCGCGAATCAGGCGGTACACAATGTCGGTCAGACGGATATGGTCGCGTCCTTCCAGTCCGCGCAATGCCGGGAAAAGCGCTTCTGCCCGGACGACATAGGCCCCTACGTTAAGTTCCCGGATATCCCGAAAGCGCCCGGACACCTCTTCTTCCTCGATGATATCCATAATGCGTCCATCGGAATCGCGGACGATGCGCCCATAGGGCAGCGGGCGGGTGCTGATGGCCGTGAGCAGGGTCAGGTCGGCACCACGCAGGCGGTGGCGGGTGATCATGCCCTGTATGGAAATCGGGCGGATCAGCGGCGTGTCGCCGTACAGGATCAGCACGTCGCCCTGATGATCGGCCAGGGTGGGTGCGGCCTGCAGGATGGCATGACCCGTGCCCAACTGGGGTTCCTGCACGACGTATTGATACGTTTCGCCGAGGTGCTCCCGGATGCGATCCTGTTCGTAACCAACAATGATGATGGTATCTTCTGGATGTGCCACACGGGCCGCTTCGTCGAGTACATAATCGAGTATGCAGCGGTCGCCCAGCGGTTCCAGCACCTTGAGGTAAGGCTTGCCCTCGCGGTAGCCCGGCCCGGCGGCGAGGATAACCGCTTTGAGTGCGGGCGCTGCGTTTTGAGAATTCGTATTGGCGGACATGGTGAGTCTGTGACCGTTTATCCTTTCAAGCCGGTTGTGGCGATGCCCTCAACAATATACCGCTGGGCGAAGATGTAGACCACGATCAACGGCAGAACGGCGATCACCGAGGCGGCCATCGAGAGGTTCCACTGGGCTTCATATTCGCCCTGGAAGGTCGTCAGGCCGATGGGCAGTGTGCGCAGGTAATCGGTGGAGATGTACAGCACCGGACGCAGCAGCGCATTCCAGTTGTTGATGAACGCGATCAGGAAAAGCGTGGTCATGGCTGGCTTGGACAGCGGCAGGAAAACGCTGCGATAAATGCGAAAGGTCGTCGCGCCGTCTATCACCGCTGCTTCTTCCAGCTCCTTCGGCACGGTTGAGAAGAACTCCCGCATCAGGAACGTCCCGAAGGAGCCAACCATGAATGACGGGATGATCAGCGGTGCAAAAGTATCCAGCCAGCCGCCGATGGGATCGAGCAGCGGATCAAAGATTTTGGCCCCCATCAGGAACTCCGGGATGATGGACACTTCGATGGGGATGAACGATGTGGAGAGCAGCAGGGCGAACAGTACATTCTTTCCGCGAAATTCCAGCCGTGCGAAGGCGAAACCCGCCAGCGACGAGGTGATGAGCTGGCCGATGGCGGCCATCGTTGCCACGTAGAAGCTGTTGAGCGTGTAACGGACAAAACTGTGCTCGGTCAGCACTTCAACGTAGTTGTCGAACATATCCGGCTGGAACAGGCGATCCGGCATAAGCTGCGGCGGCAGCGCGAAAACCGCTCGCGGCGATTTGAACGATGTCGAAAGCATCCAGACGAAAGGGAAGATGGTGAAAATGGCAAAGACGGTCAGCAGGATATAGAGCAGGGTCTTGCGGCTGATGCTGAGCAGCATTGCCTGACGCTTTACCCGTACCCGGGTATGGGTAAGTGATTGCACGGTCATGGTGGCTCTCCCCTTAGTAGACTTCCTGCGCGACCCAGCGCCGCCGCATCCCGAAATTGATCACGGTGATGAACCCCACCAGCAGCATCAATACATAGGCCAGGCTGGAGGCGTACCCCATACGGTTGTACACAAAGGCATTCTGGTAAATATGGTAGGCCAGTGTTGTGGAGGCATTAAGCGGCCCGCCTTCTGTCATGGCATAGGTGACTTCAAAGGTCTTGAAGGCTTCGATGATCGAGATGATCAGCACGAAAAATGTCACAGGGGAAAGCAGCGGCAGCGTAATCCGCCAGAACATCTGAAAGCGGTTTGCGCCATCAATACGCGCGGCCTCATAGATGTGTGAAGGGATGCCTTGCAGCCCCGCCAGAAAGATCATCATCTGGAAGCCGCTGGTTTTCCAGATGGTCACGATGATCAGCACCAGCAGGGCATAATTCTTGTCGGCCAGCCAGGCGGGCACATCAGTAGCGCCTAAAAAATTACGCAGGACGTTGTTCAACAGGCCAAAGCGGGTGCTGAAAATCCAGTTCCAGACCATCGCAACCGCGACCATTGAAGTGATGTAGGGCATGAAATACAGGCCCCGGAAAAAGGCGATTCCCCGCAGCTTCTGGTTGACCAGTACGGCCATGATCAGGGCCAGGATCATCGCGCCGGGGACATACAA
>JALSTC010000395.1 GCA_026983935.1 Ardenticatenia bacterium | reverse complement strand
GGACAGCGCCGCCAGCATCGCCCAGAATCTGGCCGCCCAGGGGCTGATCACCGATCCAGACCTGTTCCGCAACTACGCACGCTACCATGGGCTGGACAGCGAGCTGGAAGCTGGAACATACTTCCTACGCAGCACACAAACGATCCCGGAAATCGCGCAGGCCCTCACCGATTCCAGCACGGCATCCGTCACTGTGCAGATCATTGAAGGCTGGCGGCGTGAGGAGATCGCCGCGGCAATCGACAATAATCCACTGCTCAGCTTCGACGGCGCGGATTTTCTGGCGGCGACCGGCATCGGGGTTGCGCCGCCGGACTTCATGGCCTATGTCAGTCTGCCCGCCGAAGCGACTCTGGAAGGTTTCTTATACCCGGACACTTATTACGTGCCGCCGGATGCCAGCGCCGCTGATTTCCGTGACACTCTTCTGCGCACCTTCCAGGAGCGCGTGGAGCCTTCACTGCAGCTAGCCGCCGCGAATCAGGGTTTCAGTCTTTACCAGGTCGTCACACTGGCATCTATCGTCCAGCGCGAGGCCGTCCACGCAGAGGAACAGCCGCTCATTGCCAGCGTATACCTCAACCGGCTGGCCATCGGCATGAAGCTGGACGCCGATCCGACAGTGCAGTACAGCATCGGCTACCGGGACGGGACATGGTGGCCGAGCATCACTGCCGAGGAGTACAGCACCACGCAATCGCCGTACAACACCTATCTTTACAGCGGACTGCCGCCCGGCCCGATCGCCAATCCGTCACTTTCGGCCCTCCGCGCCGTCATCTTCCCCGCCGAATCGAATTATTATTATTTTCGCGCTGACTGTGAGGGCAGCGGCTACCACGTCTTCGCCGTCACGTTTGAGGAACATGTCGCCAATGGGAACTGTCCGTGAGCTACAAACCTGCTGCCACCACCATCAGGGGTATCCCTCTACTGAGCATGCTTTTCACCGTGCTGCTGCTTTCCGGCTGCCTGATTGATGTCGCGCTGCCGGTTTACCGCATCGGCGTGGTGCTGCCCATTGAGGGGCGCTACCGTGAAATCGGCTATGACGTTTTTTTCGCAAGCCAGGCGGCTGCCATCGTCACAGCGGAAGATAGCAGCATGGACGGCTACCGCGTGGAACCGGTTATTTACGATGACTTCGGCGATCCGAGCCGGGCAGCAGCGCAGGCGGAAGCACTGTCCGCTGATCCCGATGTATTGATAGTCGTCGGGCATTGGCGGATCACGACTACCGAAGCGGCCATCCCTGTCTATCAGCAGGCAGAGATTCCACTGCTCACGACATCAGGGGATATTGCCCTGCCACCGAATACAGCAAACATCTTCATTCTGGACGCGCCGCCGGAGGTGAAGCAGCAGGCCCTCACAGACTACCTTGCCGCGCAGGGAATCGCCCCATCTGCTGTCTACATTGCCCCGCCCGGCGAGGACATCACCGAAGCAGCCAGAGAGATCAATGCTATAAACGCGCGGGTGACCATCGGCCCGGCATCGTGGGGGCTGAGGCAGTTCCATGCGCTGACACATGGCCAGCCCGGCGAAGTCTTGTTCCTGACGAATGCCATATGGCCCGGCGATCTGCGTGACGCCGACTCTTTCAGGGCAACCCTGTTGACCGCTGTGCCGGATGCAAGCGAGCCAGGCCCCTATTCCGCACTGGCCTTTGAAGCCTTCACGCTGGCGATAGATGCCATCCGCCAGGCCCATGCAGCCGGTCCGCTCACTCGCCAGCGCGTGGCAAACGCGCTCCGCACAGGTGAATTCAACGGCCTGACAGCCCCCATCACATTCGATGAGACTGGCTTTCGCCGGCGCGCCCCCCTTTACCTGTACCGCTGGGAAGATACAGCAGACGCTCCGATGCTGATGGAGCGTCTGCAATAGCGCTGATCCGGAGCGGGCGGCCTGTTTTTATTCAGACGATCAGCCAGTGATCGTATCATAGAACAGCGGCAGTGGGGTCTGCAGACGATCCCTGTAAACAATCGCCCGACCCAATACAGCCTTCGCCGCTGCCAGCCGTTCCGGACTGTTCGCATGCACGGTGAATGCCCGGTCTCCCTGCCTGACCTGATCGCCTACCTTCAGATGCGAGAGCACACCGACCGCGTGATCAATGGCATCGCCCTTCTTCTCACGCCCTGCCCCCAGCTCCAGCGCAGCGCGGGCGACTTCCAGGGCACTGATCTGAGACACATAACCATCCTGCGGTACAGGGATTTCTTCAACCAGCTTTGCCGAAGGCAGGAGGTTGGGATCATCCACCATCCGCACATCACCGCCCTGAATCGCCACCAATTCCCGGAACTTCGCCAGTCCCTCACCGTGCTGAAGCCTGTCCGACAATTCAGCCATCGCCGATGCCAGGGCGTTTTCGTCTGCATCTCCACGGGCCAGGCGCACCATGTGCGCCGCAACGACCAGGCAGTGTTCGCGCAGATCATCCGGGCCACCGCCCTGCAGCGTCTCGATTGCCTCCCGGACTTCAAGCGCATTGCCAACAGCATGTCCAAGCGGCTGGTTCATGTCAGAAATCAACGCCACCATATCACGCCCGGCGTCCCGCCCGATGTCTACCATCAATCGGGCCAGTTCCTTCGCTTCTTCAACGGTCTTCATGAACGCCCCCAACCCAACTTTGACGTCAAGGACGATCCCGTTTGCCCCCGCCGCGATCTTCTTGCTCATGATGCTGCTGGCAATCAGCGGCAGACTGGAGACTGTTGCCGTTACGTCACGCAGGGCATAGAGCTTGCCATCCGCTGGAGCCAGGTTGGCCGTCTGCCCACACAGCACCAGCCCATGCTCCTTTGCCTGTGCCAGAAATTCCTCCAGCGACAGTGCAACACGG
>JALSTC010000394.1 GCA_026983935.1 Ardenticatenia bacterium | reverse complement strand
TCTGCACAGGCGGGTGGTACACTATCGTGGATTATGGTTTGCGGGGCTTGAAGGTTCTTTGCGTTACAATCGAGGGCACATTCAGTACACCGAGGCTGAAATGCTCATGAATGTGTTGGGACTGGCGCCGGGTATGCTGCTGCGACGGGCATTATGGGGAACAGGGGTTGATGTCATGGTTACCCATGCCCCGCCCCGTGGCATTCACGACCGTCAGGATCGCCCGCATAGGGGGTTTCGTTCTTTTCGCCTTCTGATCCGGTTGTTCCGCCCCCGCTATTTGCTTCATGGGCACATAGACATCTGGGATCGGCGAGATGTAACACAGACTGAGTATCTTGGAACACAGGTGATCAATATCAATCCTGTGCATCTGCTGACTGTGGATGTACCACAACGTAGATTGTTTCGTCGTTCGCGCCATGCGCGATCGTAGAATCGGGTGGTGATGAAATGTGGCATGATTACTACAGCGTTGCTTCTGTGCATGAGGCGCTGCAGCTCCTCGGTCGGTATGGGGAACGTGCTCGCTTGATAGCAGGCGGTACAGACATCATCCTGGAGCTTGAGCGTGGCCAGCGGCCGGACGTTGATGTGCTGATTGATATATCGCGTATCCCTGAACTGGATCAGATTACGATTGATGGTGACACCGCACATCTGGGTTCGCTGGTGACGCACAATCAAGTAGTGGCTGATGAACGTCTGGTTGAGCGGGCTTTGCCGCTGGCGATAGCCTGCTGGGAGGTCGGCGCGCCTCAGATTCGCAACCGGGGGACCGTGGCCGGGAATCTGATCACGGCCAGCCCTGCCAATGATACCATCCCGCCCCTGTGGGCTATGGGGGCATCCGTCGTTCTCGCTTCCACGGAGGGGGAACGGGTTGTGCCGCTGAGTGAATTTTACACGGGAGTGCGTCGGACGGTGATGCGTGCCGATGAAATGATGACCGCTGTGAGGGTGCCGCTGTTGGATGAGCACGAGCGTGGTGTTTTTCTAAAGCTGGGTTTGCGTCGTGCGCAGGCGATCTCAGTCGTGAATACGGCGGTTGTGCTGCGCCTGGAAGGGGAGCAGATTGTGGAGGCGCATATTGCGCTCGGCAGCGTGGCTCCGACAATTGTTCGCGCCGTGGAAGCGGAAAACTATCTTCAGGGCAGGGCACTGACCGATGAGGTGATCACTGAGGCTGCTCGCCTGTCTCGCCTCTCAGCATCCCCAATTGACGATATCCGTGGTTCGGCTGCCTACAGGCTGGAAATGGTTGGTGTGCTTGTGGCACGAGCACTACGGACGCTCCGTAAAGGGGACGAAAAACGTGCAGTCCCGGCGGAGCCGCCGTTGTTGTGGGGAAAACATCGCGAATACACGGTTCCAGCGCTGGCAGAGACGGTGCACCATGAATCGGATCAATCGATCGTGACGATGGTTAACGGGCAGCAGTATGTGGTCGAAGGCGCTCATGAGAAAACGCTTCTGCAGCTCTTGCGGGATGACCTGGGCCTGACCGGTACAAAGGAAGGATGCGCCGAGGGAGAATGCGGTGCCTGCACCGTGTTTCTGGACGGGGTCGCCGTGATGTCCTGCATGGTTCCTGCCCCGCGCGCACATGGCGCAGAAATCGTGACAGTGGAGGGTTTGGCTCAGAATGGGCATCTGCATCCCATCCAGCAGGCATTTGCGGAGACAGGGGCCGTGCAGTGTGGGTATTGTACGCCCGGCTTCTTGATGTCTGGAGCCAGTCTGTTGAAGGAGTACCCAACTCCGACGCTTGAGCAGATCAAGCAGAGCATCACGGGTAATTTATGCCGCTGCACGGGATACTATCAAATTGTGGACGCCTTCCGGAAAGCGGCGGAACTTCAAGCGAAGTAACCGGCTGCGGGCTTGAGTTAGGAAAACTAACCGCATGAGAGGATAGGATATGGCCAGGCAAAAAAAGAAGAAAAAGCGCAGTCCTCTGTTACCAGTAATTGGCCTTGTTCTGGCACTGAGTTTTGCCGGTATTGCGTATGTCGTTGAGCCACCTGTGGAGGCGTTTCTGGTGAATTCCGGGGTGAGTTTCTCCGGGTTGACGCCGACTACCCTCCGCTTACTCCTGGCAGGTATGATCTGGCTTGTGTTGTTCGGTACGGCGATGTTCATCGTGGCGATCCTGAGTGGTCACACGCCAGATGAAGATGAATCATTGCGTTTTTACAAGGAAAGTGCCCGGCGAAGAAAAGAACAACGCCGTCAGAAGTCACGGCGTCGCTAGTGGAGAACCTGGAATAGAGGAGTATTGTGGATCGCACGGTGCCAAGGACCGGCAGTGAGGAGATTGAACTTTACATCCGCACGTATTACTCGCTGCTGCGTTCGACCAGACCCATACAACTGCTGACACTGGTGGAAAGCCATATGAATATGGAGTCATCGCTCCATATCAAGGCACGTGATGTGGACCCCGATGTGTCGGCGTTGATCTATACAAGCCTGCGGCTGCCCCCCTGTATACTTCAGGTTGATCTTTTGGTGCTGGGGCAGTCTGATGAGGCCTTTGCCCGTGCCGGATTCGACGATGTGTCTACCTGGCCGCGGGTGACTGCTCGCGGACGTCGGCGTAGGATGCACTTTGATGGAGAGCATACGCTGGCAGTCTTTATTGCCAGCCGCTCCGATATTGATGACTTGATCCCCACGCTGACGGCCTATCAGATTGAGTGGAACAAACTGCACTATTTGCTGCGTCAGGAATCATTGCAGCGCCTGATCGCCGAACACCAGGAGAGCGGCGAGCCGCTTGATGACGCAGAACTTGCGTTATTGGCCAACGGGTTGGGTCTTCCGCTGGAAGATGTTCGACGTTTACAACTGGTGTGG
>JALSTC010000393.1 GCA_026983935.1 Ardenticatenia bacterium | reverse complement strand
CCAGCAGTCCGCCCCACGGCCAGGGCGACCCAAACGGCGGAGTCTGGGAGCGGGGGGCGTGGCGCGGCCAGTGCTGCGGACGGCTGCCCCCGGTGGGCGTGCTGTAGAAATCCTGCCGGGCGGTGGGTGGGCGGGCCGCCGGCTGGCTGACGTACGGCCAGCGCAGCCGGTCGTACTGGCGGCGGCGGTCAGGGTCGCCGAGCACTTCGTAGGCTTCGTTGATCATCTGGAAGGCCTCTTTAGCCCGCTCCGGCTGCGAGGGGTTGCGGTCCGGGTGCAGCTCCTTGGCCCGGCGGTGATAGGCACGCCGAATCTCCCCGGTGCTGGCCGTCGCACTGACGCCCAGCAGGACGTAATAGTCATGGTGGGGATCGTAGCGGAGTCGTCCGGGCATGGCGGTGTGGGGGCCTTTTGCCGGGCAGATGCGGCCTAGTCGGCGTCACCCGTCCGTTTTTCGATGCGGGCGAGCTGATCGGTATCCACCTGCAGGAGCAGCAGCCCACACTCGCGGCAGACCTGCGCTTCTACTTCCACCAGCGCACGGAAGGGCCGCAGCAGGTTGTTCAGGCGGAAGAACGGAAGCCGCGACGGTTTGTAATAGGCCGGGCAGAACTTTGCCCCATAGGTCAGGATCGCGCCTTTGCCAAAGTTGGTGCTGCCACAGCGCGGGCAGCGTCCCGGGCCAAAGGGCTGCGGACCCGCTGCTGCCGGGGCCGGCCGGGCGGCCATCTGCGGCGAAGGTGGCGGCGGGGCAGGCGCGGGCGCGGCTTCCGTGAATTCGGGCATTTCCACCGGCGCGGGCGGCAGCTCCGGTTCTGGCCGTGCCACGACTTCCGCCGTGTCATCCGCCATCGGTTCCGGTGGCGCAGGCGGGGCCTTCATCACCTCCGGCGGCGGTGGCGGCAGGTCTGGCCCTGAGATGGGTTCCGGCGCGGGCGGCTGCGGCGCGGATGCGGGGTAGGGCATGGCCTCAGCGTGGGGCGCTTTTTCTGGCTCCGGCGGCGCGGCGGGAACTTCCGGCGGCTCCGGTGGGACGGGCATGTCACTCATGGGGGAACACTCCTTGTTAGCGGCGGGTGGTCGTCTGTGCCCATTATACTCAAGGGCAGGGGGCAGGGAAAAAGCGGCAAGCGGCCAGCGTCAGGCGTCAAGCGAAAAGTCCTGTGTGAATCTATCTCATCCTGTGTTATCTGTGTACAATGCAATCTGAATTGAGGAGCCAGCACCATGTCTCTGCCCATCGCGGATATTTTACAGCACCTCGGCCTGACCGACCCCACGCCGACTCTGCTCTTTCTCAACCGCCTGCTGCTGGGCTGGAGCAGGCACATCCCCTGGGAATCGGCCTCGCGCATCGCCCGCCACCAGCGCCCCGGCACTCCGCAGGACTACGCCCGCTGCCCGGAAGTGTTCTTCCACGATGCCCTGACGCTGGGCACGGGCGGCACGTGCTTCGAGAGCAACCTTGCCCTGCGGGCGCTGCTGAGGGCTGTGGGCTTTGAGGGGGTGCTGGCTTTCTGTGATATGAAGACGCAGACGGTGAACCCGCACTGTGCTTTTGTCGTCACGCTTGAGGGGGCACGCTACCTGGCCGATGTCGGTTATCCGGTTCCCGCTGCCCTGCGGCTTGATCCACATGCGCCGACCGTCGTCGAGACGCCCGTTTATCGCTATCACGCCGTGCCCGTCGGGGTGGATCGCTGGGAGGTGTGGCGCAGAAGCGGCGGCTTTGCCCAGCTTTCCTACTGGCTGAAGGGCGAGGGCGTGGACGATGCCACCTTCCGCGCCCGGCTGCTGCGCGATCATGAGCCGGACGGCCTCTTTCTGGACGAGGTGATCGTGCAGCGTGTGGATGGCGATCTGGTCTGGCGCTACAGCGAGCACAAAGGGCTGGTGCGGCGCACGATCGGGCGGGAGGAGCCAATCGCGCTGACGGCGGCGGAGCAGGCCGACCTGCCCGCAGCGCTGGCGCGGCGCTTTGGCATGAGCCAGGCTCTGCTCGCGGCGGCGCTGTCGCGGACTCCGCCGGCGGGGGTGTGGCCCTGAGGTGCTGACCGCGGCATTTCTTGCACACTTCTTACGTTGCTCTAGCGTGATTCCTACATCGTTGTTGAATCTTATAAGTGCAGTCGTGAAGGAAACCAACCGATCTGCAAAATCTGTTGTAAGTCGTAGGGAGGTGGTACGATGACCAAGAGCCTGACTCGCTGGGAACCGCGTGATGAACTTGATCTGGTTGATCCCTTCCGCACCATCGAGCAGATGATGGATGAGCTGTGGCGTGGCTGGCCGCGTCGCTTCTGGCAGGATACGACACGCGCCTTCCTGCGTCCGGCGATGGACGTCATCGAGAACGATAAGAACCTGACGGTCCGCATTGACCTGCCCGGCATGAAGCCGGAAGATGTCAACATCGAAGTGCAGGATGATACGCTGATCGTCAGCGGTGAGATGGGTGACACCATCGAAAAGGAAGGCGACCGCTATCACTACCGTGAGCGCAGCTATGGCTCGTTCCAGCGCAGCCTGCGGCTGCCCGGCACGGTGGATGCGGACAAGGCAGACGCCAGCTTTGAGAACGGCGTGCTGACCATCGTCCTGCCGAAGCGGCCTGAGGCGCAGCCGAAGCAGATCAAGGTCAAGGCGCAAAAATAAAACCTGACAGCCGGTCAGGGAACGATGCTCCCTGCCGACAGCCAACAGATGTGAAAACCCGCCGGGTGACACCACCCGACGGGTTTTTTCTGCCTGGCCGGGATGAATCAAAAACGCCCCCGGACGGATTCGAACCGCCGACGCCAGGTTTAGGAAACCTGCGCTCTATCCTCTGAGCTACGGGGGCCTGTGCGCTGATTCTGACAGAC
>JALSTC010000392.1 GCA_026983935.1 Ardenticatenia bacterium | reverse complement strand
ATGCTGTACAGCTGCCCGCGCAGCCGCTGCGCGGTCGAAGATCACAACCGGGAGGCCCTCAATCACATTTTCCAGGCAGACAATGTTGTCAAGACTCTGGATAATGCGTTCGATGATTTCCTGAATGCCCGGCATATGAGGGGTGGAGTAGGGGGCAAACAAAATGAGGCCAGAGATTTCTTCCGGGTGAATGTGTTTATTGAAGAATACCGGGTCACTGAGCTCGTTGAAGAACGTCACAAACTGTATCTTCTGCTTCTGCTGCCGGGCTTCCTCGTAGATGCTGGCTAAAATGGCGCTGTAGTAGGGGCGCTTTAACATCTCGTACGTGCCGCCTACAACAATGCCAATTTGCCCTCTGGCCTGCTTGGTTCCTCTGAGTTTCAGCCCCTGAGCATAGCGGTTAGGGCGGTAGCCCAGCTCCTCAATGGCCTCCAGCACACGCCGGCGGGTTTCCTCCGATACGGTGCGCGGACCATTATTGATCACATAGGAGACGACAGCGCGGGAGACACCTGCCCGGTCTGCAACATCTTGCTGTGTGACAGATCGCTCTTTGCTCTGATAATCGGCGTCATGTGTCAATCCCATGCTGCTCCCCCACGAACTCCACGCTGACGTGGAACAAGCTGTAGTCACTGACTATGCCTGTAAACGGCGATGAGTGTCTTGCCACTGAGCCATTGTGTTTACTTGACATGTGTATAATTATATCGTACATTAAATCTACAAGTGTGTCTACACATGTAGATCACGGTTGCTCTGTCACTTTTTGTCGCTCAATCGCATCAGACGCAGCGGTAACTACATACATGATGGCGAGTATTCAGCCCAAAATATTGACCTTACGCTGTTGCAAGCGCCAGTATTGTCCGCTGCCATCGGCCGTATCAAGCCATACTGCTCCTCAGCCTGCTGATATAAAAAAGGAGGTGCTCCGACCTGACCATTGAATCGCCCTACAGCGGCCTTTAACCTGCTTTCGATACGAGATGCATTTGAGCAAAAAAGGGAGAAAACAGAATGAAGACCCGCTTTACCCGGTTGGGTGTTCTGCTGGTTGCCGTTATGCTGGTCGCAGTGGTTTGGCCTGTACTGGCGCAAGGTGGCGCCGGGCCCATCACCTACAACTCGAACCAGAGCGACCCCGCACCGCGTGCATTTGACGAAGAAATCGTTGCAATGTGGAACGAACGCCATCCGGATACGCCCGTTCTGCATTCAACAATCGCCCACGAGGATTTCAAGCAGGCCCTTCGTGCCTATCTGACTGCTCAGCCTGCCCCCGACGTGCTGACCTGGTTCGCCGGCAACCGCGTGCGTTTCTTCATCGAACGCGGTCTGGTCGCCGACATTACCGATGTATGGGAAGAGAACGGCTGGGTTGACACTTATCCACCCGGCTTCCAGGCGGTCTCACAGGTAGATGGCCGCTACTACTTCCTACCGGGTTGGTACTACTGGTGGGGAATCTACTATCGGCCCTCGCTGTTTGAGGCAGCTGGCATTGAATCCGAGCCACAGACATGGGACGATCTGCTGGCGGCATGTGACGCGCTTAACGAAGCCGGAATCGCGCCGATTACCATCGGTACTAAGTTCCGCTGGACGGCTGCGGGCTGGTTTGACTACATCAACATGCGCGTCAACGGCCCCGAATTCCACATCAATCTGATGTCCCTCGACGAATCGTATACCGACGATCGCGTCCGGGCCGTCTTTGACCGCTGGAATGAGCTGTTCGATCACAACTGCTTCATTGAAGACCCCGCGGCCTACTCATGGCAGGAAGCGGTGGACTTCATGGTACAGGGTGACGCCGCCATGTATCTGATCGGCGACTTCATCCGTGACTCGTATCCCGATGAGATGGAAGACGACCTCGACTTCTTCCAGTTCCCGATCATCAATCCTGACGTGCCAATTGGCGAAGATGCACCGACCGATGGCTGGTTCATGGCAGCCAATGCCCGCAACCCTGAAGGCGCACGCCAATTCCTGGGCTTCCTGGGTTCGGCGGAAGTGCAGCAGATGGCCTTCGAAGAGCTGGGACGTCTACCTGTCAACACAGAGGTGGATATCTCCAATGCCGATCGTTTCCAGCAGGAAGGCATCGCGATGCTGCAGAGTGCAGACTACATCGCGCAGTTCTATGATCGCGACACCACCCCGCCGATGGCCGATGCCGGCATGGATGCCTTCATGGCCTTCTGGGACAACCCGGATGACATTGATTCCATCCTGACGAACCTGGATGCCGAGCGTGTGCGTCTGGCTGAAGAACTTGCCAACGCCGAATAAGGGGTTTCCTTTACATCTGCGTCATCGCGTTGCACGGCTGTCTGGCATCTCTGCCGGGCAGCCGTGCCTGCCATCCACTGCCAGCGCATTTTGCAGCCTGGTGTCTGGCCTGAATATGATCAACAGGTGGGGATGAAATTCCATGACAGCGGTTACAAAAAGACAAAGCACACGGCATTCCGGCGCTGTTGTTGATTTTTCTGATGCCAATATCTTTGGCCTGACCTGTGCCATTCTGATTTTATTTGCCTTTATTTTTCTGCCGTGGGCCGGTAACACGCTGCAGAACAATGGCGCGCGGATGATGTCTGACACGCTGGTCGGCCCTTTCCCCGAATTCTTTACCTACGAACCGCTGACCATTCTGCTGGTGCCCTTTGCGGCCTTGCTGGCGCTGGGACTGTCTCTCTGGGGAATCGTCAAAAGCGAATACGGGCAGTTAGTCACCCGTCTGACGACGCTTTCCGGCCTGATCGGCCTGGCCTATTTTGTCATGAGCTTTGTGACCAGCGACGAAGACCCGGTGCATACTCAGGGCGCAGGCATAGGCTTCTGGGTGACGATGTT
>JALSTC010000391.1 GCA_026983935.1 Ardenticatenia bacterium | reverse complement strand
CCGTGGGGATGAAGCGCCTCCCGCCTTTCCTTGAACGCTGCAATTTGATAGAATTGTCTCAGGTGTAAACAGCGATGATCCGCAGGATGATCGCATCGCGCTGGAAGACCTGCGCGTTCGCAGCATGGCCCGCAGCCACCACCTGAGCAAGCGCATTCTGGACAGCGGTTGGTCTACGTTCCGGCAGCATCTCATGTACAAGGCTGAAAGTGCCGGTCGTGAGGTGGTATTTGTAGACCCGGCCTACACATCCAGAAGCTGTTCTGCCTGCGCGCGCGATATTCCAGGACTCCGACCTTTCGACCCGACGGGTCACCTGCGGTTGTGGTCTATCGCTCGACCGGGACCACCGGGTGGGACACACCCGTGCCGGATAACGCAGCCCCGCTACCCGCCCCCTCCTGGAGGCGGGCAAGGGCAAGCGTCCGTCAGAAGCCCCCGCCTTCAGGCGTGGGGAGTGTCACGACCTGTAGCGGTGTTTCTGTGCCTGCTCTGGCCGAATAAAGACAACATCACCGGGATCAACATACAGCCGATCCCGGTGATGTTTTTGTGTTCATCGGGCCTTACCTGGCGTGTGCGTGTGCCGTATCGCCAGAGTACCCGCCGTTGTCTGAATGCTGGCCATACAGGCGCTCGATCTCCGCTTCGCGCCGGCTCTGCCAGCGGTCAATCGCGTAGCCGAGTACAATCAGCACCAGCACCGGCACGCCCACCCGCAGCAGGAACAGCCCGATCACACCCAGTGTCAGCAGCAGCCCGTCCATTGTATCCTCCCTATCCCTGCTTCAGCGCCTGTCTTCACTCTCAGCCTAGCACGCGGGACACTGCCGGGTAAATCCGGTAAGCCCCCCAGCCCAATATGGGGGATTCCCCCCGTGTTTTCACGTTTATAATGGGAGTGGGCGACCAATGAGCCGGGGAGCGCATTATGGCGGCGACCTTCTGGGATAACGCCATCATCATCATTTTCTTTTTCTATGGCCTGGCGTTTTACTCGCTGGGACTGGCACTGCTGGTCGAATCCGGGCGGGCTTCGGAACTGGGGTTTGCCCGTTCCATGCGCCTGCTGGCCGGATTCGGCCTGCTGCACGGCATCCACGAGTGGATCGATATGGTCGAGCGCGGCCTGGGGTTGTACTACAACGCGACCTGTCCGCAGCCGCTCTGCTGGGTGCGGCTGGCGATCCTGGTGACCTCATTCCTGGCGCTGCTGGCCTTCGGGGAGCACCTGCTGGCGCGGGAGCGCTACGGGCGGGCACCCTCCTGGCGGATGACGCTCGGCGCGGCAGTGCTTTTCGCCGCTGCCAGCGTGATCGTGCGGCTGGCCTATGGCCTGAACGACGCGGCCTGGCTGCGCGCCTCAGATGTGCTGGCCCGTTATATCATCGGCATACCGGGGGCGGTGGTTGCCTGTCTGGCGTTGTGGCGGCAGCGGGCTATCTTTCGCCAGCGGGGCATGGGCGGCTTTGCCCGTGATCTGACGTGGGCAGCGCTGGCGCTGGGATTGTACGGCGTGGTCGGGCAGTTGTTTACAGGCACAAGCGTGATCTTCCCCTCCACCGTTGTGAACAGCACCCTTTTCCTGCAGGTGATGGGTTTCCCCGTGCAGTTGTTCCGCGCAGCGATGGCGACCGTGGTCGCTTTTGCCATGATCCGCGTCCTGCGGGCGCTGGAAGTGGAAAATCAGCAGCGCCTCAATGCCATTGAGCACGCCAAGCTGGAAGCCGAGCGCCGCAGCCGCGAAGAACTGGCCCGCCTCAATGCGGAACTGCAGGCCGCCAGCGAGGAAACGGCACGCCTGCTGCGCGAGGTGCAGCGCCGTGATTCGCTGCGCGGCGAGCTGATCAAGCGCATCACCGCGGCGCAGGAAGCGGAGCGGCAGCGCATCGCCCGCGAGCTGCACGATGAGATCGGCCAGACACTGACCGGGCTGGCACTGGGGCTGCGTGGGCTGGCAAACGTTGTGCATCAGGATTCCGAGCAGGCGGCGCAGCGCCTGGCCGATCTGGAAAAGCTGGCGACCGACTCGCTGGGAGAACTGCGCCACCTGATCACCGACTTGCGTCCGCCGCAGCTTGATGATATGGGGCTGGTCGCGGCGCTGCGTTTCATGGTCGATCGCATCAAAGATGCGGACGATCTGCAGGTGCGGCTGGAGGTGCAGGGGAAGCCGTTCCCCATGCCGCCGGAAGTGGAAACCACGCTGTTCCGCATCGCCCAGGAGGCACTGACCAACATCCTCAAGCATGCCAGGGCATCCTGTGCCTGTGTGACGATCAATTATGACGATGGCCCGACACTCACCGTGCGGGATGATGGCATCGGCTTCGATCTGGAAGCTGCGCTGAGTCCTTCGGCGGCACGCACGGCCTGGGGGCTGGTCGGGATGCAGGAGCGCGCCAACCTGATCAACGCAGTTCTGCGCCTGGAGTCAGCGCAGGGTCAGGGAACAACGCTGACCTGCCGTCTGAATATCCTTCAACCTGAGGAGACGCAAGATGTCGATTCGCATTCTGATCGTGGATGATCACGCCGTGGTGCGGGCCGGTTTGCGGATGCTGCTGGAAGGTGACCCCGATCTGGAAGTGGTCGGGGAAGGCGAAACCGGCGAGGACGCGCTCCGGCTGGCGCGGGAGTGTCGGCCAGACGTGATCATCATGGACGTGACCATGCCCGGCATGGACGGCGTGGAAGCCACCCGCCAGATCAAGGCCGAACAGCCAGAAGTGGCCGTGCTGGCGCTGACCATTCACGAAGGGCCGGATTATTTCTTCCAGATGCTCCAGGCGGGGGCGTCCGGCTATGTCCCCAAACGGGCCGCGCCGGAGGATCTACTGCAGGCGATTCGGGTTGTGGCGGTGGGCAATGTT
>JALSTC010000390.1 GCA_026983935.1 Ardenticatenia bacterium | reverse complement strand
CGTGCGGCGCGGTGCGCGGAACTCCCGCAAAATGCGCTTGATCATGTCTTCGGAGAGCGGGCGGTAGGTCAGGCGGGCCTGAGCCACGATCTGCGTCAGCACACCTTCCAGCTCGCGGATATTGCCGTGCACCTGCCGCGCGATCATCTGCGCCAGCGGCTCCGGCAGCGCCATGCCCTGCTGCTCGGCTTTTTCGCTGAGAATCGCCATACGCATTTCCAGGTCCGGCGGCTGGATGTCGGCGATCAGGCCCCATTCAAAGCGGGAGCGCAGGCGCTCTTCCAGCGTCGCCATGGCACGCGGACGGCGGTCGCTGGCCAGCACGATCTGGCTGTTGACGCTGTGCAGGGCATTGAAGGTGTGGAAAAATTCTTCCTGGGTGCTGTCCTTCCCGGCGATGAACTGGATATCGTCCACCAGCAGCACGTCCACGGTGCGGTAGCGGTTGCGGAAGGAGGCGGTATCCTGCGCCCGGATGGCATCAACCAGCTCATTGGTGAACTGTTCGGAAGTCACGTAAACGACGGAAAGCCCGCTGTCGCGGCAGGCATTGCCGATGGCGTGCAGCAGATGAGTCTTGCCAAGCCCGACATCGCCATAGATGAAAAGCGGGTTATATGCTCCGCCGGGGTGCTCGGCCACGGCCATCGCCGCCGCGTGGGCAAGCTGGTTGCTGCCGCCGACGACGAACGAATCAAATGTGTGACGCGGGTTGAGGCGCGTCTCAATGTTCGTGGCACGCCGGGTGGAGGCTGGCAACTGCTTCGGACGTTCATCCTCCCACAGGGGCCCCAGGTCTTCGGCTTCGTCCAGCGGATCGTAGACGATAAAACGCACTTCCACCGATCGCCCGAAAAGGTCGGCCAGCGTACGCTGGATCGAACGCTGAAGGCGCTGCTCCAGCCAGGCTTTGGCGTAAGCGTTGCGCACGCTGATGATGAACGACCCATCTTCGTAGGCCAGCAGCTCTGACCCTTTGACCCAGGTGTCGAAGGTTGGCCGGTTCAACTGGAGTTCAAGCTGACCGAGCGTGGCCTGCCAGGCATCCTGTGGGCTCATGGTTGCTTCGTTCATCGTCCCCCCTGGTGGACAGGCTCAAAACGTCATCGCTGCCCCGGCGTGGATGCCGGGAAAGTGGTTGCATTGAAGATTATGGCGCTGTTATTTCTGAAACCCGGGGAGCATCGGGGAATGACAAATGCTCCTGATCGACTACACTGCCATTGTAACAGAGAGTCGGGAGCGGCTCAACCACAGGGGCTGCTTTTAGCTTAAAAAATTTAAGGTTTTAAGGTTCATAACAATCGGCACAGCGGGCGTTTTTTTCGGCGGCAGTCACCGCCCTGCACCAACTCGAGTCGGTATGCCGTTAAGGGCCACAGAGCAGGGAGACGAATCGCGCATCCCCTGCATCTGGGATTCTGGCAAGTGTACACGGGCGAGCGGCATGTGAAGCTTAAAAAATCGCGCCGACAGATTTAATGCAGGCAGCAGAACTTTAATACGCGAGTCTGGCAAAAACCTGCACTCTGTGGCTGTACAGGCCGCCTGCGATGGCTGGCTGCAGCCGATCACGGGCGGCGGATATTCATGATAAATCTCATCTCTTTGATATTTATTGTGCTTCTGTTCATTCACAGGTAGGAGCATCGTCTATAAGACTGTTGCTATTTGTCACTTCTCTTAACAGCCCCCATTGCCCGCACTGTGAATTCCTGTACAATTAAACTGTCGCAATGTACTATCTTGCCCATGCTAGCTAGCAAGGAAACCAGATCATGCAAACCCCAGCATCTTCACTTGCCCCATCAGCCGAATCGTCCGAACCGGAACATCCACACGTTGACATTATCAAGGTTTCCGCCCGCTCACGTTCGACTGCCGTCGCCGGGGCCATCGCCGGTGTGGTGCGGGAACACAACCGCGCCGAAGTACAGGCCATCGGTGCCGGGGCAGTCAATCAAGCTGTCAAGGCCATCGCTATTTCCAGGGGGTATCTGGCAGAAGATGGCATAGATGTTGTTTTTGTGCCATTCTTTACCGAAACCATGATTGATGGACAGGAAAGGACGGCGTTGCGCTTCGTCGTAGAGCCTCGTTGAGCAGGCCACCCGGCGGGCACAACGCCCCTGCCGGAAGGATGCCTGCATGATGCACAACCGTATAGACCTGCATACGCATAGTACAGCCTCCGATGGAGAGTTTTCCCCGTCGGAGGTTGTTGCACTGGCCCTGGAACGGGGGCTGGATGTCATCGCGCTGACCGACCACGATTCGGCGGAAGGCCTGCCGGAAGCCCACCGGGCCGCCGCAGGCACCTCCTTGACCGTGCTGGCCGGGGTGGAACTGGCAACCACACAACCGGACGACAGCGAGGTGCACCTGCTGGGCTATCTGTTCGACACGGAGAACGCCGCTTTTCGGGAAAGACTGCACACGCTGCGAGACGGACGGCTGATCCGCGCCCGCAAAATGGTGGAGAAACTCTCTGCGCTGGGCGCGCCCGTCGCGCTGGAGCGCGTGCTGGAAATCGCGGGGAGCGGGTCCGTCGGGCGGCCTCATGTGGCACGGGCGCTGCTGGAAGCCGGGCATATCAGCACGCTGCAGGAAGCCTTCGACCGCTTCATCGCTGATGGCGGCCCGGCCTATGTGCCCCGCGAGCGCCTCACACTGCCGGAAGCCATCGCCATGCTGCACGCAGCGGGCGGCGTGGCCGTGCTGGCGCACCCGATCCGCGTGCCCAACCGTGAAACGCTGATCCCTGAACTGGTGGCGCACGGCCTCGACGGCCTGGAGGTCTACTACCCCGATCACGATGAGGCGTTCACTGCCCACCTGCGTGATCTGGCCCATCAGTATGAGCTGATCATGACCGGT
>JALSTC010000389.1 GCA_026983935.1 Ardenticatenia bacterium | reverse complement strand
CATCAAAGACGCCCTCCGTGTCGCGCCCGATCTGCTGCATGACGGCTTCCGTCGGCTTGAAGACGCCGCAGTCGCGCATGGCTTTGGTGAAAAAGCGTGTGTACAGCAGGTGCATGGTGGCGTGCTCGATGCCGCCGGTGTACTGGTCAACCGGCAGCCAGTACGCGCCTTCCTCCGGGTCGAACGGCCCGCCGTCGTAGTGCGGACTCAGGTAGCGGTACTGGTACCATGACGAGCACATGAAGGTGTCCATGGTGTCGGTTTCGCGTTCGGCAGGCCCGCCGCACTGCGGGCAGGTTGTCTTACGGAAGCCGTCATGAAACTTCAGCGGCGATTCACCTGTCGGCATGAACTGCACGTCTTCCGGCAGCAGCACCGGCAGTTCTTCTTCCGGCACGGGTACGGTGCCGCACTCCGGGCAGTGGATCATCGGGATCGGCGCGCCCCAATAGCGCTGGCGGCTGATCAGCCAGTCATGCAGTCGGTAATTGACGGCCTCATGACCGATGCCCTGCGCTTCCAGCCAGTCAATCACGGCGCTGATGCCGGGGTTCTTGCGCCCCTTGTCCGTGGTGACCCGCGTCCCGTCGAACGGCCCGCTGTTGACCATCACGCCGGGGCCATCGTAAGCCTCGGTCATCGTCGCGCCGTCCAGATCGGAATCCTCTGGCCTGATCACAACGCGCACTTCCAGCCCGTATTTGCGGGCAAAGGCAAAGTCGCGCTGGTCGTGGGCAGGCACGGCCATAATCGCGCCGCTGCCGTAGGTGATCAGCACGTAGTCGGCCACCCAGATCGGGATACGCTCGTTGTTGACCGGGTTGATGGCATAGGCTCCGGTGAAGACGCCGGTTTTTTCGCCTGTTTCGGCGGTGCGGTCAATCTCGGATTTACGGGCCGCTTCTGCTACATAGGCGTCCACTTCCGGGCGCTGCGCGTCGGTCGTGATCTTCTCCACCAGTGGATGCTCCGGGGCCAGCACCATGAAGGTTGCGCCCCACAGCGTGTCGGGTCGTGTGGTGAAGATTTCGATGGGGTCGCCCCCCTCGGTGTGAAAGATGACGTCTGCGCCCTCGCTGCGCCCGATCCAGTTGGTCTGCATGACCCGGACGCGCTCCGGCCAGTTGATACGTGCGAAATCCAGCAGCTCGTCGGCATATTGGGTGATACGGAAGAACCACTGCGCCAGATTCTTCTTGATCACCGGCGTGCCGCAGCGCTCACAGTGCCGGTCTTCCCCCCAGACCTGCTCCCGGGCCAGCGTGGTATTACACGTCGGGCAGAAGTCCACCGCCGCCTCGGCGCGGTAGGCCAGGCCGTATTTATAGAACTGCAGGAAAAACCACTGCGTCCACTTGTAGTATTCCGGGTCGCTGGTGACGGCCTCACGCTGCCAGTCGAACATCGCGCCCATACTGCGGAGCTGCTGCCGCATGTTTTCGATGTTGGCGTAGGTCCACTTTTTGGGGTGAATCTTGCGCTTGATGGCGGCATTTTCCGCCGGCAGGCCGAAGGCATCGAATCCGATCGGAAACAGCACGTTGTAACCCTTCATGCGCATATAGCGTGCCCGCGCATCGGAGGGAGACATGGCGTACCAGTGGCCGATGTGCAGGTCGCCGGAGGGGTAGGGCAGCATGGTCAGGGCATAGTGCTTGGGACGGCTGAGGTCAACTACCGAGCGATACAGTTGATCGGCCTCCCAGCGTGCCTGCCAGCGTGCCTCGATTTCTTTGGGGTTATATTTCTCGCTCATCAGACATGTCCTTTTGGGTACGAATGCACTGCCAGCGATGTGATTGGGTCAAGGCAACAGATCACGGACGAATAAAAAAGGCCGGTAAGCGCTTGCCGCACCTACCGACCGGAGTTGACTCGTCAGGAGTGAATCGCGTTAACGACGGTCCTTACGAACACGAACGGGCACCGGTACAGGCGCGGGCCGCGGCTGCGGGTTAAGAAGTCGGTCAAGTTGTGCAAGCACGTCACGAATCCGGTCTAACAGGGTGCGCCTGGATTTGTCGGCCATGAGTATGTTCCTTTTTGCTCACATCTTCATTTGCTGCGGGCAGCCGGTGCTTCCGATAAAATCCGAACAATTTAGTCCACAAATTACCATATTTCGGCCAGAATGCAAATAGCCCCTTCTTCCTGTTCAGGGACGAAGGGGCTGCTCCGTGGTACCACCCTGTTTGATGGCACGCGCTGCTGTGGACCCGAGGGGGCTCGAACCCCTGACCTCCACAATGCCATTGTGGCGCTCTCCCAACTGAGCTACGGGCCCATATGATTTGCCATCCACTCATTGGCGCGCTAACGGGCGCATCCCGGTGACGCCTCTGACGGGCATTCAGCGTCACGACTCCCGGGCGAGTTCGGCCTCAGGCATCCGCTGTACGTGCCCTGCCAGGCTCACACTATCCCTGGCTCGCTGCAGCGGTGGCGTACTACTCCCGTTCACTGCCGTTTAACGGCGTATTCGATTGGCAATGTTGCCCGCATTGTAGCGGGCAGGTGGCCCATTGTCAAGGTTTTTTGGCCCGCCTGGATCGGTGGAAGGAGGGCGATGTCAGCCTGTTATCGGGTTACCGGCAGGAAAGCCTCGCCGGGCGTGGTATAATGCGGTCGCAAAATGTCTGAATAGTCGTTAAACACCTGCAGTGACAGGTGATCTGTTCGTCTGAGGAAACGGAGGGATTTCATGGGAATCAGTGGCGCATTAGGTTTCATTGCGCTGGCAGGATGGGTGGCTGTCATCGCCGGGATCGGTCTGGCGGTGGCTTCGGCGTCACAGAACCGCCCGCCCCGTAACGGGGTCATTCTGGCTGTAGTCGGCGTGATCGTTGGTGTACTGTTCAGCGTCATCAGCCAGGGCGTGATCATCGTCCAGCCGCAGGAAGTGGCGGTCGTGTTTGACCAGATAAGCGGCGATTTGCTGGAGCCGCGCGGCCCCGGCGTGCATATCGTCATCCCGGTGATCCAGGATGTGACCATCTACTCGGTCGCCCAGCAGGAATATACGATGTCTGGCGCGGCGCGTGAGGGGGCCATTCAGGGGGATGACGCGGTGACGGCCCGCACCGCCGACGGGCAGGAAGTGCGGATTGACGCCACGATCATCTACAGCATCGATCCTGAGCGGGTGAATATCGTGCACCAGCGCTGGCAGAACCGCTACCAGAACGAACTGGTGCGCCCGACCCTGCGCGGCATCATTCGCGATGAGGTGGCCCGCTACAATGTGGAAGAAGTCTACAGCACCCAGCGGGAGGCGCTGCGTCAGGGCATTGAGCAGATCGTTTCCGAACGGTTCGCCGAAGAAGGCCTGCAGGTGACGGACTTCCTGATCCGTGATATCCAGTTCAGCGAGGAATATGCCCGCTCTGTGGAAGAGAAGCAGGTGGCCGAGCAGGATCGGCTGCGGGCCGAGCAGGAAGCGGAGCAGTTGCGTGTTCAGGCCCAGGGCCAGCGTGACGCCGCGATCTTCGAGGCTGAAGGCGAGCGGCAGTCCACGATTGAGCGGGCCAACGGTGAAGCAGAAGCGATCCGTATTCGCGCTCAGGCCGAGGCGGACGCGATTTTGCTCCGCGCCCAGGCCGATGCCCAGGCGTTGGCGTTGATCAATGAGCAGATCAGCCAGAATCCGAATCTGATCCAGTGGCGCTATGTGGACACGCTCTCGGACAATGTGCAGATCATCGTGCTGCCCAGCAACAGCCCCTACCTCTTCGATTTCCAGAGCCTGACGGCGCAGGCCGGGGAATCTGGCGCAGCGGTGGAAGAAGGCAGCGGCGAAGCGGTAACCGTCCCGGCACTCCCTGAGCCAACGAGCACGCCGGAATCCAACGGCGCGACGGAGGGCGAAGGCCAGTAGTTCCCCCATCCCACGGTTGAAGATAGCGATCAGGCCTGTCATGTCCTCTGGCAGGCCTGATTTTTTGCGCACGAGAGATTGCGTAATTCGCCCGGATTCTTTTCGCTTACCGCTCACGGGCAGCTCACCGAGTCGCTGCTACGCACGCTCTTGCCGCCTGTCTCTTGTTTCTCTCATGAGGATGACGTTAATACTTTATAAGAAATGGCGCAATAAAATTGACAGGTATTCACTTAAGTTTTACAATGCGTGAGAATAAATCCCAGATGCACAACGTGTGGATAGCATGGAAACGATGACTGATTATAAGGACTATTATAAAATTCTCGGTGTGAGCCGGGACGCCAGCGAAAAGGAAATCAAGCGAGCCTACCGCAAGCTGGCCCGCAAGTATCATCCCGATGTCAACCCCGGCGATAAAAAAGCTGAGGAACGATTCAAGGCCATCAATGAGGCCTATGAAGTGCTCAGCGACAAGGAAAAACGCGCCCAGTATGACCAGTTGGGCAGTCAGTACCAGCAGTGGCAGCGCATGGGCGGGCAGGGCAATGTACCCTGGGAAGACCTGATGCGCCAGGCCGGGTTTGGCGGCACGGGCGGCGGCAATGTGCGCTATGAATTTCACACCGGCGGAGGCGATGCCGGGGGCTTCTCCGACTTCTTTGAGATGCTGTTCGGCGGGCTGGGTGGCTTTGGCGGCACAACACAGACTCGCACCCGACCGCGCACGCGCCGCCGCACGCCGATTCGCGGGCAGGACCTTGAGCATGAGGTCACGATTTCCCTGGAAGAAGCTTATCATGGCACCACCCGCGTGTTTGATTACAACGGCAAGCGCCTGACCGTGCACATTCCCCCCGGCGCAAAGACGGGCACCCGTGTCCGCCTGAGCGGTAAGGGGGGGGAAGGCTATGCCGGCGGCGAGGCTGGCGACCTGTACTTGAAGGTGCAGGTGGCGGACCATCCGGTGTATGAGCGCAAAGGCGATGACCTGTACCGCGATTTCACAATTGACCTGTATACGGCGGTGCTGGGTGGCGAGGTGCGCATCCCGACGCTGGGCGGTGATGTGCGGCTGAAGATTCCGCCGGGCACACAGTCCGGCCAGAAGTTCCGGCTTGCCGGGCGCGGGATGCCGCATCTGCGCAACCCGGAAAAGCATGGCGATCTCTATGTACGTGTGCTGATCGGTGTGCCGAAAGATTTAACCCCGGAGGAACGTCAGCTTTTTGAGAAGCTGGCGGCAATGCGTGCCGGTCGCCATAATTAGTGGCTGCAGGGAAATTGGATTGCTGTCCGATGATTGGTATTTCGCAGTTGTAGACGGAGCGATGATCTGATGAATTTGCGTAAGCGTTTCCCCCTGATTATGGCGGCGGTGGTTGTCGCCGTATTTGCGGTGACTCTGGTGGCTTTTGCTGGCGGCGTGCCGGAGCCGCCGGACGTGACCCTGCCTGTGGCGCGGGCAGTGGATATGCCGATTCGCGGCGGCGCGCCCGCGCTGCTGCAGCCGACTCCCAGTCCGCTGCCGCCGGACCTGGTGCAGCAGGCCGATCTGGAACATCTCCTGATCGCCAATGTGTATAACCGTGTCTCTCCCGCGGTGGTGAACATTGATGTGGCGGTGAATATTCAGGAAGATCACGAACCGGTGGATGTGGGCAGTGGTTCCGGCTTCGTCTTCAACGCAGAGGGCTACATTATCACCAACTCGCATGTGGTCCGCGATGCTGATGGTATCCGCGTGACTTTTCGCGATGGCTACGTGACCGACGCGCAGTTGATAGGTTTCGATGACTTTTCCGATCTGGCCGTGATCAAGGTGGACGTAGACCCATCACGGCTCCTGCCCGTGGAGTTCGGTGATTCGGATGCGCTTTTCGTCGGCGAGCGGGTGATCGCTATCGGTAATCCCTTTGGTCTGGAAAGCTCCATGACTACGGGCACGATCAGCGCGTTGGGACGGACGCTGCCTTCCGGGCGGTTGCTGAATCCGAACCTGGACCCCTATAACAATCCATCAATCATTCAGGTGGATGCCCAGATCAATCCTGGCAATTCCGGCGGCCCGCTGCTCGATTCCTATGGAAAGGTTGTGGGCGTCAATACCGCTATCCGCACGGAGACGGGCACATTCCAGGGGGTCGGCTTTGCCGTCCCGGCCAGCACCGTGCTGCGTGTTGTACCGGAACTGATCGCCGAGGGTGAGGTGCATTATTCGCTGCTGGGCATCTCCAGCCTGTCGCCGGAAGGCGGCTTCAGCGTGGCCGGCCTGGCAGAGCCGCTGGGCCTGCCGGTGACGAGCGGCGTGCTGATTCAGGAAGTCGTGCCCAATTCGCCCGCCGACCGTGCCGGGCTGCGCGGCGGCACACGGGAGGTTACCATTCGGGGGCGGACCTTTCTGGTCGATGGCGACATTATTGTCGCTATCAACGGCGAATTTGTGGACACGATGGATGAACTGGTGGGCTATCTGGTGGTCAACACCCGCCCCGGCGATGAGGTGATGCTGACCGTCGTGCGCGGCGATGAAACCCTGGAAATTCCGGTGACGCTGGGCGAGCGGCCTAACTGATCAATGACGTGATACCTTGTTGGGTGGACGTGCGAATGGAGCGGGAATCGAGAGTGGACGAACCACGTTATACGATCAGCGTTGTGGCACGCCTGGTTGACCTGCATCCTCAGACGCTGCGCAATTACGAGGAGATGGGGCTGGTCGTGCCGCAGCGTTCGCCGGGCAACTTCCGGCTCTATACCGAGCGGGACGTGCAGCGCCTGCGCAAGATCGTGCGCCTGACGAACGATCTGGGCGTGAACCTGGCGGGCGTGGAGGTCATCCTCAACCTGACCGAACGTGTGGAGGCCCTGCAGGCAGAAGTTAAGGCTCTACAGGCGCAGCTTGCCGCGCTGAATGTGGAAGTGGCCGCCGGGCATGGCGTGGATGATGCCGAGGAGACGTGAGCGCGCAGTCTTCATTGACCGATGGCTTTCGGGAGCGGCTGCGGCGGCATGGCTGCCTGATCGCGTCGCTGCTCGCTCTTTTTGTGGTGCTGATGATCCCCTGTGCCCTGCTGACTGCCATCCTGATCGCCGCCGCGCCGCCCGGCGGTTTTGAGATCGGGGAGGATTCGCTCTCTTTTTCCGCCGATCTGCGGCAGGATATGTTCCGCGCCCGCTTCCACTATCAAGACCCCGCGCAAGAAACCCTTTGCTACCGTGACGAAACGATCACCATTCGCTTCAATCCGTTGGAAATCCAGCGCGTGCCGGGCTGTCAGTGCGTGGTCTCCGGCCCGGATTCGCGCTATGAAGTGATAGACTGCGGCGGGCAGTAGGGAGGCTGTGCCGGATAACACAGAATCCCGCTTTCTGCTACACTTCTAGAAAGCGGTGTGTATTCTTTTCTGTACAGGTGGAGGCTGCCAATGCCTGATCGTGAGAAGATGAACCTGCCCGATCTGCTGGGCGCGATCACCGGGGGGGAGCGCCTGAATCTGGATGTCGTCCAGTGTGCGCTGGCCGTGCGCCCGGCACGAACGCCTGCCGGGCGGGCGTTTGAAGCCATCCTGCTCCTGCAAAATGCCTCGGATGTTGATGTGGATGTGACGGCCAGCGTCCGCCTGCCGGATCGCGATGCTGCCAGAAAGCGCAACCGCTTCTTTGCTCAGAAGGAGCGGCTGTTGGTCGGCCTGCGGCCCGCCGAAGTCGGCTTTCTGACTCTGCCGGTTTCCAGCTCTCCCAAAACCAAGCCCGCGCCGGGCTATAAGCTGGCAATTGATCTGGCGGTCAAGCGGGTGGGCAAGAAGAAGGCCGGTCGGGTGCGGGCGGCTGATGGCGGCGGTGTCTTTGTGGAGACCGAACTGCCGGAAGATCGCCAGGAGCACATCTGGCATCTCCAGCAGATGGTGTTCTCGGCGGCGCGTGCCGGGCGGTCGGGGGTGGCTGCCACATTTGAGGTGCTGCCGCCATCTCCGGGGGGCGTGGCCGATCTGACGCCGGAGTGGGTCAGCTTGTGGACGATGCGCGATCACGTGGACGATTCGCTGCTGGCGGAGCGGGTGAGAGACCAGCTAAATGCGGTGCTGCCCCACCTTCATCGCGAAACCGTATTCTTCCCGCTGCTGGATGTGGTGCAGACTCACTTCCGCCGCGCGGGATTCTGGCTGAAGGCCGGGGAGGCCGTCTATATCACCAAGCTGCTGACGCTGGTACTGGAGCAGGGCGCACCGGAAGTGGAGGGCGAGGCCGTCCAGCCGGACTGGTTCCGGCGCACCTGCCGCGTGCTCGCCGATCGGCCCGCTGTGGCGAAGAGCGTGCCTCTGCTGGTGCAGGAGTTCCTGTTCTTCGATCTGGTGCGGGATGCCGTCCGGCTGGGTCTGACGATGATCGGCACGGTCACCGGGGAAGATTTCGGTGATGAGAGCGAGCAGGAAGACTACGTGAACAGCGTTCTGGCCCGCCTGCAGGACGGCGGCATGGACTTTCAGCATGCGTATCTGCCGCTGGTGCTGGGCGGGCTGATCGCCAACATGCGGGTGGTGATGCCGGAGGAAGACCCCCGTGAAAGCATCGCGCTGCTGCAAAAGGCGCGGCACTACCGTGCGGATCGTGAGATGGACGAATACAGCGAGCCGGTGTTCGACCTGACCGACCGGCTGATCGCCCGCGCACAGGAACAGGTCGGCGGGTGATTCCGCCCGCGGCTGCCGCGTTAGCACTTTCTAACGCACCGCTGTGCGATTGCAGGGATGTTCCTCTAAAATACGGAAGAACATCGATTTGTGTTCAGGGGCATCCGTCGGCCAGAGGCAAAGGGGTGGGCCATGTTCGAATACGATTACCCTGATGTGCTGGGGGCCATTACCGGCGGGACGCGCTGCGAGATGGAAACGCTGCAGGTTGCCATCGGTGTGTTCCCGAAAGGCGTGGCGCTGGGCCAGCCGTTTGAGGTGCTGGTGCTGCTGCAAAGTCTGATTGACCGTCCGCAGGAGGTCGCGCTGGCCGTCAGCCTGCCCCGCCGGGATGCCACCGGGCGGCGGTTGAGTTTTTTCCTGCCAAAGAAGCAGCTCAAGCTCACTCTGGGGCCGGTCGAAGTGGCGATCGTGCATCTGCCTGCTGTGGCGCAGCCGCCTACGCCCCCGGCCCGCGGCTATCCGCTGCGGCTGAAGGTCGCCGTACAGCGGCCCTCCGGGGCGACCGTGGTGCGTTCACCGGGCGCAGGGCGGCCGCCCAGCTTCCTGAGTGTCTCGCCGTTTCGTCTGGAAGTCCTGCGGGAGGTCGAATTTTCTGGCGAGAGTCATGTGCCGGGGCAGCTTGCCTGCCGTTTTGACGTGATCCCCGGCCATGTCAAAGTGGGGCTGTCCAATCCGAGTCCCAAGTTCGAGCAGCTCTGGACGGCACAGGACTACGAGATGGAGCAGGGCAAAATCGAGGAAAGCATCGAGCTGGCGGAGCAGGCCACATTTGAGTTCACGCGCAGCACGGTCTTTGAGCCTGTGGAGGCGGCGACGCGGGTCAAATTCGCGGCGGCGGGGATGCCGCTGCACCCCGGCGAGACGCTGTTCATTGCCAAGGCGATCACCTACGTCTATGAGGATGCCTACCAGTTTGAGCAGGATTTTGAGCTGTACGACGCCCGCTGGTTCCAGTGGCTGTGCAGCCTGATTGTGCGCGAACCGGATGCTCTGGAGCGGGATAAAGGCGAGCTGGCCGCCGGCGAGCTTTACTTTGGCGCGCTGTACGACGCGGTGCGTGTGGGCCTGCCCATGGTGGAGCTGGCCACGCGCCAGCGCTATGGTGACGCTGCCGAGCATCGCCAGTATGCTGACAAAGTGGTGCAGGCGGTGCAGGGCAACGAGAAGATGGATCTCAGCTATGTGTATCTGCCGCTGGTCATGGCCGGGGTGCTGCTCAATCTGCGGCTGAAGACGCGCTACGAGAATCCCTGGCACAGCCTGGAACTGCTGGAAGAGGCGCTGAATGGGCGTGTTCGTCTGGCAGGGGGCCGTGTTAACCCCATCCTGCAGACGCTGACGGGCATGATTGAGGATGCGCGGAATCTGCTGACCCGCTCCCGCATTCCGCGTGATTAGTAGGTATATATCAGAAATATATAAAATCGCTCTGCTGAGGATTTCCCCGGCAGGCGGCCATGTTATACTTTATAAGGAAAAGGAAGCGTTTTATCGGGAGTCAAATCTGGGTGGATGCTGTAAAGGTATCAGGATGACCCGGTTAGATGTAGAGAGAGAACGAATACGGCTATGATGCGTTTTGACCGTTTTACCGAGCGCCTGCAGGACGCTGCAGCACGCGCCAATGAAATACTGAATCGCTACGGCCACAATCAGATCGATGTGGAGCACTTCCTGCTGGCTTTGCTGGAACAGCCGGACGGCGTGATTCCGCAGGTGCTGGAGCGCATGAACGTGGACACCGAAATGATCCGGCGGCGGCTGGATGAGGTGCTGAAGGCTTCCCCCAAGGCGGCCATCTACGGCGGCGGGGCCGGGCAGATCTTCATCACGCCGCGTGTCAAGCGGATCATTGACCAGGCCAATAACGAGGCCAACCGCCTCCGCGACGAGTACATCAGCACCGAGCATGTGTTCCTGGCGGTGCTTGATGAGCGCGGCACGGCTGTGGCTCGCATTCTGACCGATGCCGGTGTGACGAAAGATCGCGTGCTGGACACCATCATGGAGATTCGCGGCGGACAGCGTGTGACCGATCCCCACGCCGAAAGCCGCTATCGCACACTGGAGAAATACTCCCGCGACCTGACGCGCATGGCGGTGGAAGGCAAGCTCGATCCGGTTATCGGGCGCGATGACGAAATCCTGCGCGTGATCCAGATTCTCAGCCGCCGCACCAAGAACAACCCCGTGCTGATCGGTGAGGCCGGGGTTGGCAAGACGGCCATTGTTGAGGGGCTGGCCCAGAAGATCGCCGCCAATGACGTGCCGGAGATTCTGCTCGGCAAGCGTGTCGTTGCCCTTGATCTGGGCGCGATGATCGCCGGGAGCCGCTTCCGGGGTGAATTCGAGGAGCGCCTTAAGGCCGCCATTGAGGAGATTCAGCATTCGCAGGGCGAGATCATCCTCTTCATAGACGAGCTGCATCAGGTGGTCGGCGCGGGGGCGGCGCAGGGTGCACTGGACGCCAGCAATATGATGAAGCCTGCGCTGGCACGCGGCGAACTCAACGCTATCGGCGCGACTACACTGGACGAATACCGCCAGTACATCGAGAAAGATTCGGCGCTGGATCGCCGCTTCGCCCCGGTTTACGTCGAGGAGCCGAGCGTCGAGGAAACCATTGAGATGCTGCACGGTCTGCGCGACCGCTACGAGGCACACCACAAGGTCACGTTCTCAGACGCCGCGCTGGAGGCCGCCGCCCGGCTCTCGCACCGCTACGTGACCGACCGCCGCCTGCCGGATAAGGCCATTGACCTCATGGATGAGGCCGCGGCCAAGCTGCGCGTGGCGCTGTATTCGATGCCGCCGGAGCTGAAAGAGATGAAGGCCGAGATTGACCGCCTGGAAGCGGAAGAAGAAGCGGCCAGCATCGCCCGTGATTACGAACGCGCGGCGGTGATCAAGTCAAACCGACTGCGGCTGGATAGGGAATACCAGCAAAAGCGCGAGCTGTGGCAGCAGAAGAATTCGCTGGATGAGGTGGTGGATGTCAATGACATCGCCGAAGTGGTCGCCAGTTGGACCGGCATCCCCGTCAACCAGATGATGGAAACCGAGGCGGAGAAGCTGCTGCGCATGGAAGAGGCGCTGCACAAACGCATCGTCGGGCAGCATGAAGCCATCGTCGCCATCTCGGACGCGATCCGCCGTGCCCGTTCCGGCCTCAAGGACCCGCGTCGGCCCATTGGCTCGTTCATCTTCCTGGGGGCTTCCGGCGTCGGCAAGACAGAGCTGGCAAAGGCGCTGGCGGAGTTCCTGTTTGACGATGAGGACGCGCTGGTGCGCATTGACATGAGCGAGTATCACGAGTCGCATACGGTCAGCCGCCTGTTTGGTGCGCCGCCCGGCTATGTGGGCTACGAAGAAGGCGGTCAGTTGACCGAGGCCGTCCGCCGTCGTCCTTACCGCGTGATTCTCTTCGACGAGATCGAAAAGGCGCATCCTGACGTCTGGAACGCGCTGCTGCAAATCCTGGAGGATGGACGGCTGACCGATGGTCAGGGGCGCACGGTGGACTTCCGCAATACCGTGATCATCATGACCAGCAACCTGGGGACGGAATTCGCCCGCAAGGGTGGGGCGCTGGGCTTTGTGGCGGACAGCAACCCTGAGCTGGCTGCTGATCATCATGCCATCGAAAAGGCCATGCGGCAGACCTTCCGCCCGGAGTTCCTCAACCGTATTGACGAGATCATCATCTTCAGCCCGCTGACGCTGGAGGAGGTCGAGCAGATCGTGGACCTGCAGATGGCGGACATCGCTTCCCGGCTGGCGGAGCAGGGCCTGGCGGTTGAACTGATGGATGCCGCCCGCCGCTGGCTGGCGGAGCAGGGCTACGACCCCGAGTTCGGGGCGCGTCCACTGCGCCGCGCCTTGCAGCGCTTTGTGGAGAGTCCGCTCAGTGTGCAGCTTCTCAAGGGTGACTTCAAGCCTGGTGATCTGGTCATCGTGGATGCGGATGAGGACGGCCTGCATTTTGAGCGGCGTCCGGGCGTGCGGCCCGATCTGGCCGAGAAAGTGGAAGGCACGCAGTCCTCAGAGAGCGAATCGGTTGCGCTGGAGAACATCCAGATCGAATAAGGCTTTTTGACAGCCGCTGTCGCCGCCTGTGATGATGCAGGCGGCGTTTGCGTTTTTTGTGGGGGATCACAGGCAGATGCCGCTCACGCTTGACCGCCAGAATGCCTATCGCGCCCGCTATGCCGTCATGCATCCCGGCTGGCAGCCCGCCACCGCCCGCTATGAGGCGTTGATCCGCCGGACGCTGGCTGCCCATGACCACCCGCGCCTGCTCGATCTGGGCTGCGGACGGGGCGGGGTGCTGGAACAGCTTGCCGACCTGCCGGATGTGCGGCCTCTCGGTCTTGACCCGGATTATGCTTCGCTGGCCGAACACCGCCTGCCACACCTGCAGCGGGCGGCTGCCACGGCGGAGGCGATTCCGTTGGCTCCGGCCTCGGTGGATGTTGTTATCTCGGCCTGGGTGCTGGAACATCTGCCCGATCCGGCGCGGACGTTCCGCGAGATCGGGCGTGTGCTCCGGCCGGGTGGGGCGTTCATCTTCCTGGCCCCCAACCGGAACAGCCCCATCGCCCTGTTGAACCGTGTGCTCCGGCCATTGCAGAGCGCGCTGGTGCCGCGCCTGTACGGGCGGGCCGAGGCAGATACCTTCC
>JALSTC010000388.1 GCA_026983935.1 Ardenticatenia bacterium | reverse complement strand
GGCCAGTGCCCTGGCAGGCAGTACATTCGATGCCCTGCCGGAGCGCATCCGGCATCTGCAGGAAGAGGCGCAAACCGCCCGCCGCCAGATTCAGACCCTGCGCCGCCAGATGGCTCGCCAGGAATTTGAGGCGCTGCTCGAACAGGTCACGCAGGTCGAGGACGTACCGGTGCTGACTGCCCACGTGGACGCGGCTTCCCCGGATGCCCTGCGAGAAATGACCGACTGGTTCCGGGACAGGTATAAGAGCGGGGTTGTCGCCCTGGGCACAGTGGTCAACAACCGCCCTCAGCTTGTCTTCGCCGTCACAGAAGACCTGACCAAACGCGGCATCCATGCCGGGAAGTTGATCGGCCAGGTAGCGCGCATGGTTGGCGGCGGCGGCGGGGGACGTCCGACGATGGCTCAGGCCGGTGGAAAGGATGCCAGCAAACTGGACGAAGCACTGGCGCAGGTTCCAGCCCTGATCCGCAATGCATTGAACTGATTTCCGGTAACACGCATGACCCAACCGGTAGAAATCATCCAATTGGAAAGCCACGACGATGTGGTTTCGGTGCGTGATCGACTCGCTTTCACCGAGTCGAACCGCATTCTACTGGTGTGGCCGGAAGAAGGACACGTCCTGCACCGCAAACTTGACCTTGTGCTGCTGCAGCGGGAGGCACGCCGCCGGGTGGCACGCCTGGCGCTTGTCACACACGACCCGGAAGTCATTGATAATGCGCGTGAGCTAAACATCAGCACCTTCGAGTCGATCAAGGAAAGCCGCAGGCGGCGCTGGAAACGTGGGCGCTCAAAAGTGTTCATCAGCCGCTTTGACAGGCCCACAGGCGAACCCGACCCTCATGAACTGCGCGACACTGCCAGCCGCCTCAAACGACGGACGGCATCCGCCAGACGTAGACTGCAATATGCGTTTGGCGGCGTTCTGCTTCTGCTGCTGATGGGCCTGCTGCTGGCTGTCGCCTATATCGTTCTGCCCGCTGCCACCATCACACTGACACCCGCCACGCAGCACCTGGATGTGACCGTACGCATCACTGCCGATCCGGCGGCACAGGCCGTGGATATCGAGAATCAGGTGATCCCCGCCACCATGCTCCAGGTCGAAATCGAGGAAAGCGCTGAAGTCGAGACGACAGGCAGTCTGGAAGCCGATGCAGTTCCCGCACTGGGTACGGTCGTGTTTACCAATCAGACCGATCAGGCTGTCACCATTCCCGCGGGGACAACGGTCAGCACCAGCACCGGGGCCATCGTCCGCTACCGCACGCTGGAAGCGGTCAATATCGCCGGGCAGGTGGGTGCGATTGCCGCCGTAGCGGTCGAGGCGCTGCCGGATTTTGCCGGTTCCATAGGCAATGTTCCCGCCTATGCCATTGACCACATTGACGGCCCGCTGGCTGATATTCTCGTCGTTCAGAACCTTGATCCGATCAGCGGCGGCGAAACGCCGGTCATTCGCGTCGTCGCCCAGGCAGATCATGATCGCCTGCTTGCCACCGTTCGCCAGGCCATCCAGCAGCGTGCCCTGGGCGATCTGACTCCGCTGCTTGGCCCCGGGCAGGAGATCATTCCGGAATCCATTGGCATTGTCGAGGAGCGCCCCGAATGGACGGCCTTCAGCGCCGCTGTCGGTCAGGAAGCAGACACTGTCTCGCTGACCATGCGCGCCATTGTGCAGGCCGTCGTCATTGACCGGCGGATGGTTAACCAGGCCGCTTTTGCAGGGCTGGCTGCCCGCATCCCGGCAGGGCAGGAAATCGTCCCGGAAAGCATCAGTTTCACGCGGGAGTCGATCGAAGCCATTGACCAGACAGGCCGTGTGACTTTCCTGGCCAACGTCACGGGCGATGCCAGCACCGCTATTGATACAGAGCAGGTGCAGCAGGCACTGGCAGGACGCAGCTACAACGAAGTGCTGACTTATCTTTACCAGAATCTCGATCTCGCTCCGGAAGCGCCGCCGGGCATTGTCATCTGGCCGTCATTCCATGACCGGATGCCCCTCCTGCCCTCCCGGATCACCGTCATTGTGCAGGAAGCCCCATGAGTCAACCACCGGGACGGCTGCTGGGCATTGATTACGGGCGAAAAGTGATCGGCCTTGCCGTCAGCGATCCAACCGGCCTGCTGGCCACGCCACTGCAACTACTTCGCCGCCGCACCAATAAGGAAGACTTCGCCCGGATCGCCCGGATCGCCGCCAAAGCTGGCGCAGTCGAAATTATCGTGGGCGTCCCACTGCCTCCGCCGGATTTTGAAGGCTATTCGCAGGCAGATACTGTACGTCGGTGGGCTTCTCGGCTGGCCGCCGCCGTACCGGTGCCGGTGCGCCTGTGGGATGAAACCCTGTCTTCAGAAGAAGCCGAGCGCCTGTATCGCGACCACAACCGTCGTCAGCGCGACCGCATTGACGATCTGGCCGCCGCGGTGATCCTGCAAAGCTACCTGGATGCGCTGCGTGAAGGTTTCGCGCCGCCGCCTGTCATCCCTGTGGAGAAATAGGCCGTCATCCACCAGAAGGAGCTGTTATGCGTGCCCGTCGGCTTCGCCTGCTTGCCACCCTGATCATTCTCGGACTGGGGATCGTCTGCCTTGTTGGGGCCGGGATCATGATCACCGCGGACGTGCGGGGCAGCCTCAGCCTGCCAGAGCTGATCTACCTGCGCCTGTGGCTGGCAGCCCATGAGGAGGCCTTGCAAACTCCCGCAGGCACGGATGCCGAGCCAGTGATCTTCGTGATCAACACCGGGGACAGCGCCGCCAGCATCGCCCAGAATCTGGCCGCCCAGGGGCTGATCACCGATCCAGACCTGTTCCGCAACTACGCACGCTACCATGGGCTGGACAGCGAGCTGGAAGCTGGAACATACTTCCTGCGCAGCAC
>JALSTC010000387.1 GCA_026983935.1 Ardenticatenia bacterium | reverse complement strand
AGATTGATCTGATCGCCCGTGTATAACTGGGACAGATCACGATCCGGATTGGCCTGCTCGATCAGGTAGAACGGGAAGCCCGTGGTGCGTGAAATGCTGTAGGCTGTTTCGCCACGCTGCACGGTGTAAACTGTTGGCAGGTAGCGAACAGGCACCCACGTACTCAGTGAACCATTAGCCACTGCATCCTGCACGGCCCGCACGCCGCCGTCCAGGTCCAGCGTGAGCGGTTCCGGCAGGCTGCGGGCCTGTGCCTCCAGATAGGCACGTACCGATGAGGCAGAAACAGAAAGATACAGGCGCGGGCCGTTATCATAAAAAACAAGGCGCGTATCCAGCCACTGACGCCACTGTTCCGGCGGCACTTCCAGGGGATAGCTCCGATCATCAACAGGATCATAGGCTTCGATGCGAAGCGGATGTTGAATCAGAGCCTGGGCATACGGCACCAGCGGGCTGGCGTCGGTTATCATTGCGGAGACAGTGATCATCGGCAAATCCACCACACCGTTTGCCATCACCTGAGCAGGATTGACACTGAGTGCGGGCAGCAAATGATTCACATCAAGCCGCCGCCCATCCTGCGCATCAATATGGGTGACTACCGCACCTTGAAGCTGCACCGTTGCATTCTGGGCGGGAATCCCCACGATCTCTCTGTAACGCAGCAGGCCATCACGCGCAGCATCATAATTGAACTCTATCACCGGCGGCAGGTCAACGCCGTTCAACATAGCCTGGAACATCGCGCTAAGGCCGCCCTGCTCATGGCCATAGCGCATGGCCTGCTGTACTGACGCCACGGCATCTATCTGAAATCCCAGTTCCCCGGGGGGCACCTGCCAGGTGCGCTCGCCATCGCGCAGGGTCAGGCTTTCCTGAGACCAGGCTTCGCGCAGTGCCAATACTGCGTCCGCCTCTCCCATGCCGCCCAGGTTTACGCCAGCGACCGAAACACCCGGCAGTATATTCCCAGAAGCATAAGTGGCGGCAATAGAAAAGATAACAACCAGAGCCACAAGGGCAATCCCGATCAGAACAATCTGCCCCCCACCTAAACTCCGCCAGGAAAAATCACGAACAATTCTCTGCCAGCCAACTGGCAGGCTGAAACCGGAAATATCCATCCGTGAACGAGCAGAGCGAGTCCTTTGCCGCTTGGCCTGACGCGCCAGGTGACGCTGGCGAGCACGGCTCACGCGGCGTGGACGAGCGATCGGGTCTATTTCTGACGCGCTGGATTGTGGGGGCACCGATTGCATAAACCTCACCTCATCCAATAAGCCTGCGGTTGGCTCTATTTTAGCATATGCTGCCAAGTACATGCCATGCGCTGTTCCCCGGAGGAAAACTATGCTATATGTTGTAGAGGTTCGTATTATTTGAAGAAACGGAGATAGGAAATGGCGACAAAAGGACTGACAGAAATCATCACCAAGGCACTCACGGATGAAGCATACCGCAAGCGTTTACTCACTACACCGGATGAAGCTATCGCAGACTATGAACTCACCGACGACGAAAAGAAAATGCTGCACAACCTTAAACCAGAAGCATTTGAAGAGCTGGACATGGACGTTGAAGAGCGTCAATCAAAAAGCGGCCTTGGCATGGGCCTCGGCTCGCTGATGACCGGACGTGATGCGGCTTCGGGCGATGTCAGTGGGTTGATTGACGTCTTGATGAACAAATATGGCTAGCCCTGCCCTGTTACACGGCAGTAAAAAGCGGCGCCCGAACTGGACGCCGCTTTTTCTTTGCACTCGCCGCACAATCAACAAAATGCTTCCCTGGCAGCAGAAACCTGATCGCGGCGGGCAAGCACCGTCAGGTGATCTCCTTCCCGCAGCACTGTATCGCCATGGGGAATTAACAGCCGCGAGCCGCGCTGGATGGAAGCCACAATAGAATCCTCTGGCAGCTTCCTGGCAACTTCTCGCAGCTCTTTACCCACGCACTCCATATCCCCTTCAATCCTCACCTCAATCACCGCAACATTCTCTGACCCATGCTGCTCCAGCGCTTTGAGCCGATGTGAGATATTGGTTCTGCGGGCAACGGCATGGTTATAAGCACGAATCAAGCTTTCACGTCGCAGCATGCCCAGAAGTTTGTGCGGGTCATCTCTGGAAACAACGGGCAGGCGCCCGATACCCCGCACGCCCATACGAAGCATAGCCGTGGCCAGTGTCTCGTCCGGATAAGCAACCAGCACGCCATCTGTAGTGGCAATGTCTCTGACCTTTCGCCCCCTGACGTTGTTGCTGCGAACTGCTTCGTCAACATCGGTCAAAGTGACCATGCCGATCAAACGCCCCTCATCATCCACGACCGGGAAGCCATGATGGTGGGTGCGCTCGAACTCGACAACCAGGTCCTGCAGCGGCATATCCGCGTTCACGGCATCAAAATCCTCGTTCATCGCTTCTTCCACGGTGACGCCTTCCAGCAAATCAACATCGCGACCGTGCGCCAGACGAATGCCCCGCCGTGCCAGCTTCATCGTGTAGATCGATTCTGGCTCCAGCGCACGCGAAATAATCAAGCTGATCACCGTGGCAAACATCAACGGCAGAATGATGTTGTAATCGCCGGTCATCTCAAACAGGATCAAAATGGCTGTCGCGGGTGCGTGCGCTGCCCCGGCAAACACCGCTGCCATACCGACCAGCGCATAAGCCCCTGCAGGGCCAGTTTCACCCGGGAACAGCGTGTTGACCACCTGGCCAAAGGCCACCCCCAGCATGGCCCCCGTGAACAGGCCCGGCGCAAAAACGCCGCCCGAATTCCCGGAGCCCAGCGTCAGGCCAGTTACCAGCAGCTTCAGGAACATCAATGCAACGGCTGAACCGAGGGCAATATTCCCCAACAAAACCAGATTGATGACCGAATAC
>JALSTC010000386.1 GCA_026983935.1 Ardenticatenia bacterium | reverse complement strand
CACCCGACGGGTTTTTTTCTGCCTGGCCGGGATGAATCAAAAACGCCCCCGGACGGATTCGAACCGCCGACGCCAGGTTTAGGAAACCTGCGCTCTATCCTCTGAGCTACGGGGGCCTGTGCGCTGATTCTGACAGACCGGCCCCCGGTCGTCAAGGTGCAATCCGAAGTCAACCGGCGGCATCTAGGACTCGACGGCCAGCGCCACGAAATCAATTTCCAGCGTCACGTCATTGGTGACGTTTGCCACGCCGGGCACGCTGGGGATGGTCAGCCCGAAGTCGCTGCGCAGCACCTGCGCCGAGGCCGTGCCTTCCAGCCGCCCCTCGGAGACAGGCGTTACGGTCGCCGTGAAGGTCACGGGCCGGGTCACGTCGCGGACGGTCAGGTCGCCGGTGATCTGGAAGCTGAACGGCTCACCGGGGGTGACGCTTTCCGGCAGCCCTTCCAGGGTGGTTGGTGTGAAGGTGATGAATTCGTAGGCGTCCTGTGCGGACTGGAGAATCTGGTTGCGCAGGGCGCGGTTGCGGAATTCATTGTCGGTGAGCAGCGTGCGCGCGTTGATGCGGATCGTGCCGACCTGTGAGTTGGCCGGATGGCTGTAGTCGGCGATGATGTCCCCGGTGACCTGGTCGGTGCGACCGACGACGGTCGCGGGCGTGTTGAGTAGTTCTTCATGGATGATGAAGCGCACTTCCGATTCGTCCGGCGTGATGCGGTAGAGCACGGCGGTGCCTTCCCCGCCGGCCTGCACTTCGGTGGGCGCCGCCGGCGGGGCGACTTCCTCCGTGGCCGCTGCTTCGGCGGCTGTTGCCTGCGGCAGCGGCGTGGCCGTATTGAGGGCCAGAGTCGGCGCGCTGATGGGCGCGCTGGCCTCACCGGATCCGCCGCCGATGAACGTCCAGGCCAGAAAAACCGCCCCGCCGATAGCGCCCAGTACAATGACGGCGGCCAGCCCGTAGATAAGTCCCCTTTTCACGATGTGCCATCTCCTTAAGTGCTTCCGGTAATCCCGCTAAATGATCGCCCTGGCGGCCAGGGCACAACTGCAGCGGCGAGACCAGGCCCGCCGCTGCGAATACAGGCAAATCAAGGGTGCTGCCTGCGCTGCTCCCGGTGGTCACTGCCTCTAGCTGCCGGGGAGGGCGATGACCTGCCCGCTGCCCGGCGCACTGAAGGCGGCATTGACTGCCACAACCAGCGTGCCGTCCGGGGCCTGGGCCAGGCCATAGGGCATGTTCAGGCCCTCGGCAACGGGCGTCAGCCCATCGGCGGAGACGGCCACCACGCGGCCCGATTCCGGAATGAAGCCCGAATCGCCAAAGCCGGAGGTCATTTCGACGGCGTACAGCGTGCCCGCCTCATCCACCAGCAGGTCAACTACAGTGGTCAGGCCGGTGAAGGTTTCCACCAGCTCGCCGTCACGGCTCCAGCGCTCGATGCGTGCCGCTTCCGAAGGGAAGGGGAAGCCGGTCAGGAAGCCGACGTATACGTCACCTTCCGGGCTGAAAGCCAGTGAAGTCGGGACGGGGTTGTCGTCAATGCTCCAGGCGGCAAAAGTTTGCAGCCCGTCCATTTCCGTCCAGGTGAGGACGCAGTTGCAGGCCGCGTCGGCGATGAACAGCGTGCCGTCATCGGCCAGCGCCAGATCGGCGGGGTTGGAGGCGATGACGTCGCCGTCCGGGTTTTCGGCGGCTTCATGGGCGTAAATGTCCACGTAGGTTTGCACGCGCAGCGTGTCACGGCTGAGCGCCACGGTGGCCATCGTGAACGGCGAACTCAGCGGCCCTTCACCCAGCGCCAGCCAGAAGGCATCTGTCGCAGGCAGGATCGCCATCGGGCCGCGTATGCCATTTTCCATACTGCTCAGATTGACGATCAGGGGTGATGGTTCCCCGCCGGGCGGGACGGCCAGCACCTGCCCGGTGCCGCCGGTGCCAACAGGATTACCGAACGGCCCCTCGACCTCGACTTCGCCGCCGGTGCCGGCCTCGACGATGTAGAGCGTGCCGTCCGTGTCGTAGATGAGATGGCGGGGATTGGTCAGACCGTCAGCGATGACGGTGGGATCGGACTGCGCGGTCAGCGGCGCGGCGGCGGCCATCAGGGTGATGACCACAGCAGCGGTAAACATGACGGAGAAACGACGAAACATGAAAGTCACTCCTATAGATTAAGGTAAACAGGTTGTATCAGGGTGAACTAACGAGTTTATAACGAGAATCAAACCTCCTGCCTAATAGACCGAACATGTGTTCTGTGCTACGATTCTCGCCGGGACGCATCCCTGAAAGGTCGGCGGAGAAGGCGCGAGATGGATACGACGCTTGCAGTTTTTGTTTTCATCCGGAACTATTTGAGCATACATCCCTGGTCTCCCTCCCTGCGCGAGATCGCCGATGGCTGCGGGTTGGCCTGGCCGTCTTCTGTTGTCCGCCATCTGGATCATCTGGAGCAGTGGGGGTTGATCATCCGGCAGCCGGGACAGGCCCGCAGCATCACTCTGACGGAAAAGGGTGAGCGCTTTCAGATATAATACGTCGGAATTATGTCGTATGGATTGCCGCAGTGCCAGGAACACCTGACAGGGGGCGGGGTTTCTCACGGAAGTCTAATTTACCGGAGGGGCATCTGCATCGCGTCCCTTCGGGGAGCGGATCGCTTCAAAGCGGGCAGGGCGTGGTATCATTGGGGGCCGTTCGTGTTGTATGGAAAGGAACATGCCTCATGCGTGCCTGCCCGCGTATGTTTTTTGCCGCTTCTATGCTGATGCTGTCCGCACTCCTGCTGGCAGCCTGCGGCGGGACGTCGCTGGAGGCCCTGCCGACGTTCACACCGGACCCGGCGCTGGCCCTGACCTCGGCGGCGCTGTTCCCCACGCCCGTCCCCACCGAAG
>JALSTC010000385.1 GCA_026983935.1 Ardenticatenia bacterium | reverse complement strand
GCTGCTCTGTATTCAATGACAGGGCGACCATAGCGTAGCTTACTGGCATTAAATCCACATAAGAGATTTTTTAATATTATATGACATTCCGGTTAATGTGGCGCAACAATTTTCCCCGACAAAGATCATCTGTGCTTCAGAGAAGGGCAGTCCCGTAAAGACGGGGCATGCACCATGAAAAAAAGGGACGCTCACCTTGTGAGCATCCCTTCAATGTGGCTTTGTCTGAATGCGGATCGGATTTCGTCTACCCGACTTTGTTCAGCGTCATGCGGTATTCGCCGGAAGTGACGCCCGCCGATACGTCGAAGCGCGTGACAACGATGATATACGTGCCTGTGGCTGGCAGTGTGACCTGGAGCAGCGAATCTGTCCCGGTGCCGCCATCGTCATCCATGGCGATGATGTTGCCCCCCGAATCCATCAGATAGATCAGGGTGTCCAGCGTGCCTGCGGTGTTCACCGCTGAGACTTCGATCTGGTCTCCTGCCTGTCCATCAAAGCGGTAGTATGTCGCCACCTGCGCGTCATTGACGATGCCATTGGCAATCGCGCCGTAGACGATGGGGATATCCAGCGCCGGGTCGCGGGGCGGCAGTGCCGTTGCCACCGGCACAGGGGTCGGCGTATTGGTGATGACCACCGGTGAGGGGAACGGCGTCGCCGTGACGATCGGCGGCAGGGTCAGCACCGGCGGAGTCAGCGGAGGTACAGTTGGCCCGAAGGGTGTTGCCGTGATGAACAGCGGCGTCCACGTCGGGGTTGGTGTCTGGGTGACGACGATCGGCGTGGGGAACGGCGTTGCCGTTGGCAGCGGGTTGTTGACCATCACCACATGATCCACGTAGGCGTAGCCGCCGTCATTGGTGATCACATGCAGCCGCAGCGTGTACGGCCCATTGGGTAGTGTGCTCACGTCCCAGCGCCCCAGCAGTTCGGAATTCGGGTGAGAAATGGTGTATGGGCCATCCACCAGCGCGAAGGCTTCCGGCTCTGTGCCCACCCCATATTCAAGCTGGTAGCGGTTGAAGTTATAGACCAGCACGCGCCCACGCACTTCAACCAGCCCCTGCACTTCCGCATTGGGAATCGGCCAGTCCATGACGATTGTCGGGGCCTGAATGTTAGGGTTGCAGGAATCGGTCGGCACCGGCAGAGCAGGCAGCGGGATGTTGCGTTCCGCCGCCCAGGCCTGCCCGGCAGGTGTGTTGTTGATCCAGTCGAAGGCCGTCGGATCGCTGATGTTGAGGAACAGCCGCTCCTCGGTGAAGTTCGGGCAGAAGTCATTGGCAACAAGCCCGGTCAGTGTGTCAATGTTCACGCGGCGGTAGATATCCTGCTCCGGGCCGGGCGGCGGCTGCACCTGGACGAAGATTTCCTGCCGCCGATTGAGGCACAGTTCCGAGGGGAGTGTGCCGGAATCGGCGCATATCTGCATGGTGGTAATGCCCGGCGGAATCGGGAATTCCTGCGGCGGTTGGCCTGCCAGCGCCGCCGTCATAACCTGATTCCAGATCGGCCCTGCCCCGCTAAAGCCGCTCGTCCCGCGCATGGGGGAATTATCCGTGTTGCCGTGCCACACGCCGACGACCACCGACGGTGCATAACCGATCGTCCAGTTGTCGCGGTTGTCATTGGTCGTGCCGGTCTTGACTGCCACCGTATAGCCGGGAATGTTGAGGTGAGACCCCCGGCCAAAAGCGGCGCTGCGGGCCACATCGTCGCTCAGGATATGGGTGATCAGGTAGGCATGCTCCGGCTGGATCACCTGCAGCGGTTCCGGTCGTTCGGGGATCGGGACGTCGTTGCCCGCGTTGTCGGTGATGCGGGTGATGGCATAGGGTGTCACCCGGCGCCCCCCGTTGGCAAAGACCCCGTAGGCCACCACCATATCATACAGCCGTACGTCAAACGCGCCCAGCGCACCGGGCAGCCCGGCCTCCTGCGGCGTGAAGCCGGGGAAGGTCAGGCCCATGGCCTGGGCAACTTCCGCGAAGCGATCCGGCGTGACGAAATCCATCGTTTTCACTGCCGGGATGTTGTAGCTGTTGGCCAGCGCGCTCCGTGCGGACTGTGGGCCGTGATAAGCGCCGTCGTAGTTGGTCGGGCAGTAGCCGCCCCAGCAGGTCGGCGTATCCCAGATGATCGTGGCTGGAGTCCAGTACTGGCCCTGCGGATTGCCCTGGAAGGCAGCCACGTAGACCAGCGGTTTGATGGAGGAGCCGGGCTGCTGCGGCGAGAAAGCCACATTCACCTGGCCGTCGATCTCCTCGTTGTTGTAGTCGGCGCTGCCGACCATGGCGATGATGCGCCCATCGCGTGGATCCATCACCACCACGCTGGCATTGTTGCCGCCGATTCCTCTGGCCTGCATATTTGCCAGGTGAGAATTCACGGCATCCTGGGCGGCATCCTGGATGCGGGGATCAATGGTCGTGAAGACATTGAATCCGGCGCGGTAGATGTCCGCCAGGCCGTAGTTTTCCTCAAGCTGCTGGGCGACGAAGTTCACGAAATGCGGGTAAGTGACCCGGTTTGTGGGCGGCGAATACTCGCGCACTTCCACCTGGGCACGCTGCACGACGGCAGCGTCCACGTCCTGCTGGGTCACGCAGAACGGCCCCTGACTGGCGTAGGGTTCATGCTGGAACTGGATGCAGCCGCGCTCCACCATAAAATTAATCACGGCGTCCATACGGGCAAAGGCCGCCTCACGGTTGGTCACGGGGTCAAAAGTCGCCGGTGCGCCGACCAGCCCGGCCAGAAATGCAGCCTGAGGCAGGTTCAGGTCACGGGCGCTGACGCCGAAGTAGGTTTGCGCGGCGGCTTCTACGCCGTAGGCCAGATTGCCGTAGTAGATTTCGTTCAGATAAAGTTCCAGGATTTCATTCTTGGTGTA
>JALSTC010000384.1 GCA_026983935.1 Ardenticatenia bacterium | reverse complement strand
CTGATCCGTTACACCTGGCCCGCCGGGGTAATGACAGGAGAAGGTCGGATTTCCGGCTCGCTGCTGCTGGTGGCAGGGCTGCTGGTTGTGGTAGGAAGCATCACCAGCGCGTCCATGTTGTTGTGGACGGGTGGCCCAAAGCACAGTCGTCATGATACACCGCACACTCATGCTGCCAGTGCTGTGAAAAATGTGGAGAGCAACATGATCATTGCAGAGAATCTGACCAAACGGTATGGCCAGGTCGTCGCGCTCAACGGCGTGTCGTTTACTATTCGGGCTGGTGAGGCCGTGGCCCTGTGGGGAACCAACGGAGCAGGCAAAACCACAGCGCTGCGCTGTTTGCTGGGTATGCTGCCTTTTGAAGGGCAGTTGATTGTGAATGGCCTTGATGTGAGCCGCAACAGCCGGGCGGCGCGGACCGTCATCGGCTACGTTCCCCAAGAAATCGCGTTCTATAACATGCCTGTATGGGAAGCACTCCGGTTTTATGCGCGGCTGAAGAAAGTGCCGGAAACACGGATCGAGGCTGCACTGGAGCAGGTCGGGCTGACAGAGCACAGCCGCAAATCAGTCTATGCGCTTTCGGGAGGTATGAAGCAGCGGCTGGCGCTGGCGGCGGGGCTGCTTTCCGACCCTCCGATTCTGGCGCTGGACGAGCCGACCGCCAACCTCGATGCCCAATCCCGCCGCGATTTCCTTTCTCTGATCCGGACGCTCAACCAGGCGGGGAAAACCATCGTTTTTTCCTCACACCGGCTGGACGAAGTGGTAGCCCTTGCACAGCGTGTGCTGGTACTTGAAAACGGGCTGTTAACTCTGGAATGCCCGCCTGATGAACTGACAGTGAAGGCGGGGCTGCAGCAGTGGCTCCGCATTCGCATACCAGCCTCACATCGGGATGAGGCTTTGCGGCTGCTTCAGAATCAGGGGATCACGGCCACGCCGAACGGACATGCGATCTATGTACGTGTAGGTATAGAAGGGAAGATGTATCTTTTGCGCACGCTGGAAGCCGGACAGATTACAGTTGAGGACTTTGATCTGGTGGGCGGCGAAGGGCTGCCCGCTCAGGAGAGCGCGTCATGATAGATGCAATGAATGTCTGGACAATCACGCACAAGGAACTCCGGGATGCCCTGCGCAATCGGTGGTTCCTGCTGTATACCATCGCCTTTGGTGGGCTGGCGCTGGCACTTTCAGCACTGTCGCACCCCGGCGGGACCCTGACCCAGTTGGCAGGATATGGGCGTACCGCAGCAGGCCTGATCAATCTCGTGCTGCTCTTTGTGCCTCTGATCGGATTGACCCTGGGCGCTGCGAACCTGGTCGGGGAGCGAGAGACAGGAGTTCTGGATTACTTGCTGTCCCATCCCGTCACGCGCCCGGAAGTCCTGCTGGGCAAATATCTGGGGCTGGCAGGGGCGCTTCTGGCATCCCTGTGCCTGGGCTTTGGCCTGGCAGGGGTGTATCTGGCGCTGCGGGGGCAGGGGGGCGATGCCGGTAGTTATCTGATCACCGTGGCGCTGGCCTGGTTGTTGGGACTGGCTATGTTGAGCCTGGGATTTCTGGTTTCAACGATCGCCCGCAAGACATCCACAGCGCTGGGGGTCGCGCTTTTCCTGTGGTTGGTGCTGGCCTTCATCGGTGATCTGGGAATCATGGGCGCGGCCGTTGTCACACAGCTCCCCATTTCGCAGGTTTTCCTGATCTCCGTCCTGAACCCGCTTCAACTGTTCAAGATGGCTTCCATTTTGAGCATTCAGGCCAACCTGGAAGTACTTGGGCCTGCGGGTATTTATGCCACGCAGCAGTTTGGAACGAATCTGTCTCCTTTCCTGATCGGTGGTCTGATTCTCTGGGTGCTTGTACCGCTGGCCGTGGCCCTCTTCTTTTTTGACCGTGAGGGCGCTTCGCCTGTCAAAGGAAAGGCAACATGAAGGTTACAATTCTGGCTCTGGTTATACTGATGGTCCTCGCTGCTGGCTGCGGCCCCGCAGCACAGGAAACGCCAGTCGCCACCGATGTGCAGATCGATCTGACTGTGGAACCGGCTCCACCTGCTGCCGGTGACGCCACGCTGATTATCACCCTCACAGAATCCGATGGCACGCCCATTGACGGCGCAACCGTTCGCGTGCACGGCGATATGGATCATGAGGGAATGACGCCGGTTGATGGAGAAACGGACGCCAGCACCAATGGTGTGTACCGTGTCCCCTTCCAGTGGACGATGGGTGGTGGCTGGATTCTGGAAGTCACGGCAGTGCTGCCTGACGATCGGGGTGTGGCGACTGAGACTTTTAACCTGTTCGTGGAAGCGGTGTCACATGGCAGCGTTATCAATCAGGATGACGAAGGCAGTGGCATGGATATGGATATGGGTGACGGCGAAGAAGGCAACATGAATATGGATGACAGCGGAAACATGACGACGGATAGCGAATCCGGACAATAATTCGGTAGAATTGGCCCGTGCCATTCATTCTGGAGGCTGACGATGCGAAGAATCCGACCAGCAAGGCAAGAGAACCTGACAGACTGGGTGGATAAAATGGATATGGACAGGGGATGTCTGCTGATGCCGCTGCTGCTCATCGCATTCCTGGTACTCGTATCCACCCCGCTGGTCACGCTCGTCGTGGCACAGGAATTCTTGCAGATGGATAATGTCGCACCACAGACAGGCCAACAGGTGGCAGCAGTCACGGATACGGACACAGAAGCCGCTGCTGAGGCAAGCCCGACTCCAGCGGAAGAAGCAGCGCCTGTGGAAGAGCCAACCGTAGCCCCTACCGCCGAAGAAGAGGCCGCCACAGAGGAGCCGGCGGGTCAGGCTGCCGCGCTGGAATATGACCCGGCGGTGGTGGCTGAGGGAGAGGAAGTGTTCGGGTCGCTTT
>JALSTC010000383.1 GCA_026983935.1 Ardenticatenia bacterium | reverse complement strand
GAACAAATCATGCCAGAGAATCTGGAACGAGAGCTTGTCCAGCCCTCTGAGGCTTACGTATTGGTCGTCGAAGATAACGTCCCCAACTTCGTGCTGGTCGCCCGGATGCTGGCTTTCATGGGTGTGCGACACTGCGAATGGAAAACCAGCGGCTGGCAGGTCGTCCAGTTTGCCGACACGCTGCCCCGCGTAGACCTGATCTTGATGGACATCCGTCTGCCTTATGAAGATGGTTACCAGGCATTGAAGAAGCTGCGCAGCAATCCCCGGTTGAAAGACACACTCGTCATAGCCGTCACGGCAGAGGCCAGCGAGGCGCAGATGCGCAAAGCGAAAGCCGCCGGCTTTGATGGCTTCCTGGGCAAACCCCTCGACCCCGACCGCTTCCCCGACCAGATCAGACGAATCCTGGCCGGAGAGGAAGTGTGGGAGTGGCGCTAGCCAACCCGCCACACCATAGAGGAGACACGATCTCATGCATACAGCATCTTCCCCGGCCACGCTTCTCTCGCTGACTGCAGCCCTGGCAGGCGCGGCTCGCCGCCATGCCGGTACGCCCCAACTGCCTGATGCACTGCTCACAACACTGCTGGAAACCCTGCCTGCGCCGGATGGCGCAGCGCTTGTTGTACGCCGGGATGAACAGACCGCGACTCTGGCAAAGGCCGGTGTCAATTTTGGCGATCCCGCTGCCATGCCATCGCTCACCCAGGCGCTGCCTGACAACAGTCCAGCAGTGATCCCTGCCGGGGCTGAGCCGGACTCTGGCGCAATCGGCATCTACCCCTTCAGCGATTCCAATGAAGCGGCGACCACAGCCCTTGTGATCCACGTACCAGACACAGCCACGCTGCCGGATGACCTCAACGATGCCTTGCAGATCGCTGCCCAATTCATTGGTGCTGTCCTCAGTCAGGGGCACGATCAGAGCAGCATCGATATTTCTGAAATCACGCCGGAAACGTTGTTCGCGGCGATAACGGATGTGATCCTGGTCTACGACGCCGAGGGACGATACATCAGCATTGCCCCGACCAACCCCGATCGCCTGTACAGACCAGCCGACGATATGCTGGGCAAAACCGTTCATCAGGTGCTGCCGCCAGAAACCGCAGACGCCTTCCTGGATGCCATCCGGCAGACACTCCAGACGCACACCCCCCAGCAAATCGAATACAGCCTCGCAATTGGCGACAGCACTTACTGGTTTGAGGGGACACTCACACCGCTTTTTGCGGACAAGGTGCTCTGTGTGGCCCGCGACATCACGGCGTCGAAGCAGGCGGAAGATGCCCTGAAAACAAGCGAGGCGCAGTACCGCGCCCTCTTTGAAAACGCCCTTGATGCCATCCTGATTCTCAAAGACGGGCGATTCGTGGATTGCAACCACAAAGCCCTTGAGGTATTCGGCTGCACCAGGGCACAGATCATCGGCCAGCCGCCGGATCGCTTCTCTCCCGCGAGTCAGCCCGATGGGCGTCCCTCCGATGAAGAGGCAGCAAAACGAATCCAGATGGCTGTGGAGAGCAAGCCACAGGTTTTTGAATGGAAACACACCCGCTACGATGGCACACCATTTGACGCGGAAGTATCCCTCAGCCGGATCGAGCTGGCAGGCGAGGTGGCGCTGCAGGCCATCGTGCGTGATATCACCGCCCAGAAACAGGCGGAAGCGGCGCTGCGAGAAAGTGAGGAACGCCACCGCCAGCTACTTGAAGCATCATTCGAGGGCATTATCATCCACGATCAGGGCATTATCCTGGATGTAAACCGGGCGATTGAAGAGATGTTTGGCTACACGCGGGAGGAGCTCATCGGCACTTCCGCGCTGCGGTTCACAACTGAAGAAGACCGCAAAATCGTCATCCGCAACATCCAGGAAGGTCGTGAAACCCCTTACCGGGTCACCGGACTGCGCAAAGATGGCACCACATTCCCCGGGGAAGTTCGCGCACGGCACATTACTTACCAGGGACGAACCGTCCGCGTCAGCTCTATCCGCGACATCACCGCGCATAAACAGATCGAAGCAGAGATCCACCAGGCCCGTGAAGTGCTTGAGAAACGCGTGGAGGAACGCACGGCAGCGCTGGAGGAGGCAAACCGCACCCTCCGTGAGCAGATGGCCGAACGCGGAAAAACTGAAGCAACACTGGCCGCAGACCGCAACCTGCTCCGCACGCTGATTGACGCCGTTCCGGATTACATCTACGCCAAAGATACCGAAAGCCGCTTCATCCTGGCCAACAGGCAGGTGCTGCGCAGCTTTAATGCAGAAACGCCGGAAGAAGTCATTGGCAAGACGGACTTTGATTTCCACCCCCGCGAACTGGCGGAACAGTACTATGCTGACGAACAGCGCATATTCCAGACCGGCGAAGCGCTGATCGGCCACGAGGAACCTGTCGTCACGGCGGACGGCGAGCAGATATGGGTGCAGTCCACAAAAATCCCGCTGCGTGATGAGGAGGGAAATATCATCGGCCTGGTGGGCCTGAACCGCGATGTCACCAGGCGCAAACAGGCGGAAGCGGAACGCGAGCGCCTGCTGGAGGCGGAGCGCCGGCAGCGATTCCTGGCAGAGACGCTGGCTGAAATTTCACTGGTGCTGACCTCTCAGAGTGAACTGGATGCTGTACTGGATCAAATCCTGAAGTATGCGCGGCGGCTGGTGCCGGAAAGTGAAGCCGCGAGCATTGCCCTGCTGGAAGATGATTACCTGCAGGTCATGCATTGGCAGGTGCGGGAAGGCACTCCCCATGAGCTGCTTTACACCGCCCGACGCGATCCTCTGGACGCCATGCCGCTGACAGCAGAAGCCATCCGCAACCACAGGCCCATCCTGGTCCCGGACACGCGGCAGGAACCCCGCTGGCGGAAAATGGAACAGTCGGAGTGGATCC
>JALSTC010000382.1 GCA_026983935.1 Ardenticatenia bacterium | reverse complement strand
TTTTGTGCCGCTATTGTACGCCAGCATGGCAGGTGCTCACCAGCGGCTTTTAACCAGCATGGGGTTCGCCTGCTTCTGCGGCATATACACTGTACCCCGCCAGCCGATACCGTGACACCGGCGACGGCGCAGAGTCCCTCGAATTGAGCTGCACCACAAGGCCAGCAGGCTCAACCTCCAGCCGGATGGTATGCACGACTCGATCAGCCAGCGACAGGAACCGGACACTCCAGTACACATCCGCTTCACGAAACGCTTCGATCAGATGGATACCGGGCAGCGTATGAAGTCCATTTAGTTCCCGCACATAGTACGCCGCTGCCTGCACCGGTTTATCATAACAGGCCCGCCCCCGGAAGTGCGCCAGGTCAATCTGCTGCTGATGGTAGTCGGCGATCAACTGCGGCACGCTCCCCGCCGTGACGCGGCCGTAGTACACCCCATGCGGGAAAAACACACCCGTTGCCGCAAACCGGTGTCCACCAAGGTGCGTTGTCTGCCAGACGGAGCCGCCCGCATAGGCCTGCGCTGCCCGGTAGACCGCCAGCCCCTCGCGGGCGCAGGCCGGGTCACGCCTGCCGTTGGTGCAGATCAGGAACAGCAGTTGTGTGCTCAGGCTGGCGGTGTATCGCGGCTCCCCGGCCACGATGGCGGGTATATCAAGGGCTAACAGGTCTTTGTAAGTCCTGAGTTGGAAAGCATATAGACGCGGCAACAGTTCATCCGCCACGACGACGAAAAAAGCGATTGGCCGATCACTCCGGCGGCCTTCCTGCCGGATAAGCTGCGTTCGTACAGAATATCCATCCAGCCCGGCCAACAGCCGCACCCGCACGGCCTCCGGCAGACTGCTCTGCTGGAGCGCCTTTGCAGCCCAGGCCTCCCGATATTCGAGCAGGAACCAGACATCCGCCCGCGGCGCTGTACCGAAAAGCTGCTCGCCCGCCAGCAGGGAAGAATCACAGCAAAGCTGTGAAGGGAAGGATCGCCGGGGCATTTCAGCAGCCATAGAACACCCTCTAACAAAACGAGGCCCGATAAGGCCTCGTGCGTACAACCAACTTGAACTTGCGGGTGATGCCCGGAAAAGACCTCAGCCGCGAGCCACATCCACGATCCTGGCGAACGCCTGAGGGTCACGCACGGCGATGTCCGCCAGAATCTTGCGATCCAGTTCAACATTTGCCTGTTTGAGACCGTGAATCAGACGGCTGTAGCTCAGGCCATTGATCCGGGAAGCCGCATTGATGCGAGTGATCCACAGGCGGCGCAGGTCGCGCCGACGCTGCCGCCGATCGCGGTAGCTGTACCACAGGCTCTTCATCATCGCTTCGTTGGCACGACGGAACAGGCGGTGTTTGGTTCCCCACTGCCCTTTGGTCATCTTGAGAATTTTCTTGTGCCGACGCCGCGAGACAGTTCCTCTCTTTACGCGCACAGTCTTTACTCCCTACATAGTTCAGCCCGGCAGGACTGTCCGGGCTATGAGATCACGTTCAGGTCAACCCGCCAGAAAGCTAGCCGGGCGGGTTTGCACGATACCGCTTGAGGTACGGCGCAAGGCGAGCAATGCGCCTGCGGTCGCCCGCACTGGTCACTACCAGCATCTTGTCCAGTTTGGCACGTGCCCGCTTTGACCGGCGGCGGCGCAGGTGGCTCTTGCCGCCCTTTGTCCGCATGATCTTGCCCGTACCGGTCACACGAAACCGCTTGGCAGCGGCCTTGTACGTCTTGATCTTGTACTTCTTGGTCTTCTTAGCCACGAAGTGTGCTCCCTGTCTGGCAGTTCCGTTCTCAGTTCTCTCTGGCCTACTGTCCAAAGAACAATGTAAGCCTACCCCGGAGGAGTAGAACCCGACGACATTCGATTAACTGTTGAGCTTACTTCTTCTTTTCCTGCAGCGGCGACAGCACCATCAGCATGGTGTGCCCTTCCATATTGGGCCGCTGCTCAACCACGCCGACATCTGCAACAGCCTCGGCGATTTTATCAAGGATCTCCCTGCCGATTTCCGGGTATGTGATCTCGCGAGCGCGAAACTGAATCCGCACCTTGACCTTCATGCCGTTTTCCAGCCAGCGGCGCGCATTGCGCACCTTGATTTCCAGATGATGATCGGAAGTCTTGGGCCGGAGGCGGATTTCCTTGACTTCAATTTGCTTCTGCTGCTTGCGAGCCTCGCGTTCCTTCTTCGCCTTGGCATAAAGGAACTTGCCAAAGTCCATTATTCTACAGACAGGCGGGTCTGCATTCGGCGCAACTTCAACCAGGTCCAGATCGGCCTGATGTGCTCGCTCCAGTGCTTCCTGTATGGGCACAACGCCGATGTTCTCGTTGTCTTCCGTAATCAGGCGAACTTCGCGTGCACGAATTTCTCGATTGATGCGGTACTCTGTAGCGCCTATTGTTGTATCCCTCTCTGACTCAGCAAAAGGCCCGCGTAAGCGACGCCTCAACGCAGAAGTTTATCATAGGAAAAGTACAGCGTCAATGCAAATCTTAACGGAATCCCACTGACGGCCATGTTTCCCCGACATCTGGGGACTATTGTACGCTAAAGTTCATGCCTGACCAAATCGCCTTTTACACGCGCTTAATATTTTCTGGCGGTTGACAGCGTATACTGACCACAACAGTTGTTCACGATCAGCAAGAAAGTAGATGACCATGCAACGAACAACCATCACTAAAATGCTTCACCTGTTCATCATCGCAGTGACGATCCTGCTTCCCACCCTGCAACCACATCACGCTTCCGCACAGGAGGTGTAGTGTCCGCTTCCGAGTGCATTCGGCGTGTTTTCTTTTAACCCCAATCAAGAGCAGAGCTGGCAGGCGCTTGCCGATCTCGGTGTAGGCTGGGTGCGTTTGCAGGTACGCATGGGAGAATATGATCCAGAGCAGACA
>JALSTC010000381.1 GCA_026983935.1 Ardenticatenia bacterium | reverse complement strand
TGCTGAATGCCTATCAACTCCCTGCCGAACAGGTGACTTTTGACTTGAGTTTCACCAGGAATCTGGATTATTACACCGGCATCGTCTTCGAGTATCGTTCGCAAGACCCTGCGGCGGTACTGCTGGGGGGCGGCGGACGATATGATGAACTGGTGCGGCTGCTGGGTGCATCACGTGATGTCCCTGCCGTGGGCTTCATGCTGTATGTCGACTCTATTCTGCAGGCACGGCCAGATGCTCCCACCGTGTCCCATACGCCAATAACGCATCTGCTTATCGTGGGAGAGAAACCCGAACAGGCAGCAGCATTGATCCCGCTGGCCACCCGGTTGCGTGAGGCGGGTTTCACCGTCACAGCTTCCCTGCAGGGCAACCAATCACCCGCGCCACTTACAGGCAGCCAGTACACTCATATGGTGACGCTTCAGCCGCCGGACAGTCTGGTCATTCATGAGCTAGATACAGCCAAGAAGCATCACATCCCCCTGGGCGACTTTGAATCTCTGCGCCAATTGCTGGAGGCCGAGAAATGACAGCCAAACGTGTTTCCCTTGCTCTGCCCAGCAAAGGGCTGCTGGCCGATCCTACCCTGAGTTTCCTGCGAACCTGTGATCTGAAAGTTCACAAGCTCAACCCCCGGCAGTACACTGCCAGCATTCCATCCCTGCCACAGGTGGACGTGCTCTTTCAGCGCGTGCGCGATATTGTCTACAAAATTGCGGATGGCACAGTGCATTTGGGTATCACAGGTCTGGATGTCGTCATGGAACACCCCAGCACAGAACTGGCGGTCGTCCACGACAATCTGGACTACGGCCACTGCGACCTGGTCATGGCGGTACCTGAAACATGGATTGACGTCGAGACCATGAGCGATCTTGTGGATATTTCGCTGGATTTTCGGGAACACAAGCGCCGCAATCTGCGCGTCGCGACAAAGTTCACCAACCTGACCCGTCGCTTTTTGCATGAACAGGGAGTACATCATTTCACACTGGTCGAATCGGAGGGGGCGCTTGAGGCGGCGCCGACGCTGGGTTATGCCGATATCATCTGCGATCTGACGGCGACGGGCACCACGCTACGCGAAAACCACCTGAAGCCGCTGATTGACGGAGTTGTGCTGCACTCACAGGCCTGCCTGGTGGCTCACCGCACAGCACTGGCGCAGCCTGCCGTGCGGGAAACCACCCGCACCCTGCTAGAACTGATTGATGGGGCCATCCAGGGGCACGACTATTACAGCATCACGGCAAATGTTTGCGGGCAGGATGCAGAGGAGATCGCGCAGCGCATCGCACAGAACCCGCTGACGCGAGGGCTGCAAGGGCCAACCGTCGCCCCACTCTTCGCTGCCAGCACACAGAGCGGCGAGCACTGGTATGCGGTTACCATTGTCGTGCGCAGCAAGAATCTGCTGGATGCCATTGCCCATCTGCGTTCTGCAGGAGGCGTGCAGGCCACGGTCATGCCGGTGCGCTATGTTTTTCTTGACAAATCTCCGAGTGATGCACGGTTGGACGCCCTGTTGAACAACACCCAAGACAGTTAGCGCTCGCGAAGCCAGGGGAGGACAGCGGTCACGTCATCAACAACGTCTACACAGCCAGCATTCAACAGGGCATGCCGCCGTTCACGATGGGCGCTTTCACCGTTGACACCGCTCAATACACCGAGGCAGGCAGCACCCGCCGAACGAGCCGCCAGCGCATCGCTGGGCGAATCGCCGATCACCAGCGCGGTTACAGGCGGCAGGTAGCCGCTTCCTGTCAGCAAATCGGTATCGCTTGCCTGTGGATGCAGTGCACGCCGGATCGCATAGGGATGGGGCTTACCAAACACACCACCATAAGCCGATTGTGCCGCCTCGACTTCGGTATACGTTACGATTCGCTGTGGGTCAAAGTAAGCCAGCAGTTTGAACGAACGCAATGGGTACAGCATTTCATTACGGGGACGGCCAGTCGCAATACCCAGTGTATACCCGGCATCACGCAGTGCCTGCAGAACATCCCTCAGGTTGCTGACAGGCAGTACAGGGGTTTCCGTCAGCGGCGTTGCTCCCCACACGCCCATCAGCAAACCGCTGTACCAGCCCTGGAAGCGCTGATAGAGATACTGCCACCACTCCCCAAACGGTTCAAATAATACTGGCGGCATTCCTGCTGCTTCAGCGGATAGGCGTCCTGCATAGCTCAGCAGTTCCTGCCCCCGCCGTTTTCCCGAAGTCTCCAGAAAATTCCATAAGGGCTCCGGCCAGAGCAACGGCTCCAGCGAAGCTACGTGCAATGCATCCAGTAAGTCTTCTACCGACTCGATCCCCCTGACCCTGGCGGGAAGCTCCGACAAACTGCTGAGCATCGCACAGGCGGCCAGAAACGTTAAATCCCAGTTCGAATTGACAGCGCGGTTCTTCACTTCAAAGATCGCCGCATCCGGCAGAATCTGCTCCCGGGCTGCTGTGTTATGCACAGCAGCGATATATGGCTCTACTCCCTGCAAACGCAAATACAGCAGTTCCCACAGCGTCAACCGTGCGCATTCCCAATAGATGCGCTCCGTGGTTATCACACCATCCAGATCGAAGATGATCAGGTCATAGGGACGGGACGAGGTCGTCATAGAGCCGCCTCCACATCATCCAGCCAGCGCTCGATCTCGCTGCTCCCTTCTATGGCATGCCCGCCCATTTCCATCACGTGGGCCAACCCCAGCAATGCGATAGACGGCGGAAACCGTCTGGCGTCCGCCAGGTTCATTGTCAGCAGCGGGCAGCATGCCAATGCCGACTGTAAATACAACCGCCAATCCGGGCGCAGCCACTCTCTGGCTTTGAGTATACGTAAGAGCGGGATCAGGACACGTGTTGTTTTGCTTTCCCAGAACAGCCGTCGCACAGGCGGCAGATCA
>JALSTC010000380.1 GCA_026983935.1 Ardenticatenia bacterium | reverse complement strand
CATCGCCTCGGAGGTGACCCACTGGATGAACAGCCAGGCCGCCGCCTGCTTCTCCGGCGAGCTGAAGGTGTTCACACCCAGCGAGAAGCCGCCCAGCGCCGGGCGCGGCCCGACCGGCCCGGCAGGCTCCACCGCCACATCCACGCAGTCGGTGATGGTGGAGGTCTCGGGGCTGGTCAGGTACGACCAGAAGGCCGACCACTCGGTGATCATGGCCACACGGCCCTGCGCCAGACCCTGCACCGTCTCGTCATGATCCCACTCCACGATGTCCGGAGGCATGTACTGCATCAAATCCTGGCGGAAGTGCAGCCCGGCCAGCGATTCCTCCGAATGCAGATTGGGGCGGAATTCCTCGTCCAGCAGTGAGCCGCCGAACGGCCAGATCATGCGCATGAAGGAGTCGGCGGACTGCGTCTCGCCGCGGCGGGACTGCAGCGCGAAGGCATACTGATCATCGTGGGTGAGCGCGGGGCCGTAATCGTTGAGCAGTTCTTCCCAGGTTTCCGGCGGCCCGTCAAACCCGGCATCCTCCAGCATACAGCGGTTGTAGAACAGCAGGCCGGAGTAGTTGTCGAAAGGCAGGCCGTAGACGACTTCATCCCAGGTGCCGAAGGATTCGAGCAGAATGGGGAAGAAGCCCTCCAGGTTCAGCTCCGGATCGGCCAGCGCCGGGTCCTCATAGAAGGTGTCCAGCGGGACAACCCAGCCGTTGGAGGCAAATTCGCCGATCCAGACGACATCAATGAGGATGACATCATAGGTCGCCGCGCCGCCGATAAAGTCCAGCACCTCGCGCTCGTGAGTGTTCTCATACGGAATCTGTTCATAGGTGACGTTGATGCCGGTGATCTCCTCAAACTGAGGGATCAGCTCAATCGCCGCTTCGTAACCCGGACGCGGCAGGAAATAGGCGTTGATTGTCACGCCCTGGTATGGCTCTGCCGCCGTTGCCAGGTCCCATCCATCCTGAGCGGTCGCCGCCTGTGGCTGTGGCAGCATCGCCAGCACGATAGCCGCCACCATCACCAGCCCGATAAGCCCTTTTCGATACATCAGCATTTCTCCTTGTTAGAAACTCGTTTATGCGAAAAGGGTATTTAATTATGTGAGAAGCAGGCGTCATTCCGGCGCGGACTCCCCCCACTGCTCACCTCCCCTCATATACTTTGTACTGGCGCTTGAAAACAAAGTCAAGTAAACGTTTTCACGACTATTCATGCGACATTTTTACTTCGTCAATTTTTTCTGCAAAACCGGCGACAGACGAGGCTTTTGAGCACCGTATCACAAGGTAAACGAAAGCAAAAATTGAGTATAATCAAATAAATGGAAAAGTTTTGTGGTTCCTGTATGCAAAATGACGCATTTTCCCCTAAAATGATAGCAGGTATACAGTAAACGATTACAGCCCTTTTAGCCGCCGTGGAGAAAATATGAATACCTCCCAGGAAAACGGCACGCCTCTGCTCGCCGTCGAAAACATCACCAAGGCCTTCGGCGCGGTGCAGGCCCTCAAAGGCGTCAGCTTCACCGTCAACCACGGAGAAGTCGTCGCCCTGGTCGGGGATAACGGCGCGGGGAAATCCACCCTGGTAAAAATCATTTCCGGCATCCATCAGCCCTCCAGCGGGCGCTTCCTGCTGAACGGGCAGCCCTGCCAGTTCGAAACACCGGCGGAGGCGCTGGCCGCGGGCATCGAGACGGTGTACCAGGACCTGGCTTTGATCGAGCAGTTGGACGTGGCCGACAATGTCTTTCTGGGCCGGGAGGTCACCCGTGGGGGATGGCTGGGCCGTTTTCTCGGCTGGCTGGATCGCCCCCGCATGCAGCAGGACACCGCGGCAGCCCTCAGCCGCCTGCACATCAAAATCCCCGCCCCCACCCTGGCCGTGCGCCGGATGAGCGGCGGTCAGCGGCAGGCTGTCGCCATCGGGCGGGCTGTGACCTGGGGCCGTGAACTGCTGATCCTCGACGAGCCAACGGCAGCGCTCGGCGTCGAAGAAACGGAGCAGGTGCTCAAACTCATCGAGGACCTGCGGGACAAAGGGCTGACCTTCCTGATCATCAGCCACAACATGCAGGACGTCTACCGCATTGCGGATAAAGTGGTGGTTCTGCGCCAGGGGCGGCATGTCGCCACCCTGCGCAAAACGGAGACTTCTCCAGAGGAAATCGTCGGATATATCACCGGCGCAAAAGCGCCCCAGCAGCAATAAGAGGAGGGGCCTACCCGGCCCAGAGGGACACCCGTATGGCAACGATCAAAGAAGTGGCCGAATATGCCGGGGTATCCGTCGCCACCGTCTCCCGCGTGGTGAACAATACCGGCCGTGTCAGTCCGGAGCTGCGCAGGCGGGTGCTGGCTGCCATGGACGCCCTCAACTACCAGCCCAGCGCGCTGGCACGCAGTCTGCGCCGCCGCCGCACGCAAACGGTCGGCATCCTGGTGCCGCAGCTTGATCACCCATTTTTCAGTTCGCTGGCTTTTGCCATCGAACGCAAGCTGTTCTCCGAGCACTACCACGCCCTGATCTGCAGCGCGGAAGAAAATCAGGAAAAGGAAGACGCCTACATCGAAATGCTGATCCGCCAGCGCGTGAACGGCGTTATCCTCGTACCGACCGGCCAGAGCGCCGAAAACGTCTACCGCCTGCTGGAGCAGCAGGTGCCCGTCGTGCTGGCTGACCGCGACCTGCCCGACCTCGCGATCAGCCGCGTGCTGAACGATAATTTCCACGGGGGCTATGAAGGCGCGCGCCACCTGCTCTCCCTCGGCCACCGCCGCATCGGCGTGATCGGCGGCCCGGATTACAGCTATCCGATGCGCCAGCGCATCAACGGTATTCGCCAGGCATTCCGTGATGCCAGAGTCGCGCATGACCCCGACCTGATGAGTATCGGCACGCTGCAGCAG
>JALSTC010000379.1 GCA_026983935.1 Ardenticatenia bacterium | reverse complement strand
ATTGGCTCGGAAGTCCACGCTGAATATCATGGGAGGGATCATGATGAACAGCAGTACGCCCAGGATAACAGCCAGGGCATAACGCTGCTCGAAGGCCTCGATGAACTGCTGCGTGTGGGCTTTCTGATCCTGGGCCTGTTCCACCATGCGGATGATGCGTGCGAGCGTGCTGTCCTGTGCCGGGCGGGTGACACGGATATCAAGAGACCCATTCTGGTTGACCGATCCGGCGAATACTTCATCACCAATCGTCTTGAATACCGGCATGGATTCGCCAGTGATGGCGGCCTGATCCATCATGGAGTTACCCTGGATGACTTCACCATCAATCGGCAGGCGGTCGCCCGGCCGCAGTACAACAACGTCCCCGATTTGGACCTGTTCGATGGGTACCATGATCGTTTCACCATCGCGGCGCATACGTACTTGATCCGGGCGCAGGTCAAGCAGCGTGCGGATGGCATTACGGCTGCGGTCAATAGCATAGGCCTGCAGCACATTGCTCAGTGAAAAAAGGAAGAGAAGGATTGCTCCCTCATGCCACTGATTGACCGAGGCTGCACCAGCCGCCGCCAGCACCATCAGCAGGTCTACGTTAATCTCACGCCTGCGGAGCGAAGCCAAGCCGTCCTGAATCCCATAGAAGCCACCGGTTATATAGGATATGATGTTGAATGAAAGAATAAGCCAGTCTGGCCCCCCCGTGCGTTCAGTAATTAGACTGAGGGCGATGGTTACAGCGGTGATCAACACCAACCATCGCTCAATCCGATCACGTGGAAAACCTGCATTTGGTGTCCGTTCCTGCTCCAGTGATAGTTTTAACGTTCGTTCGCTCATCAATGATACCTGAGTTTACTTGTAATTTAGCCCCGGTTAAAATATATGCCAATTATAACACGTTCACGTGAGAGGAAAAGGGCAATGCTGCTGTTACAGGAGGACATGCTGCAGTTTGTGTTGGCTCAGGCGCGGGATAGCTATCCGTATGAAGCCTGTGGTTTGCTTGGGGGATCAGATGGGCGGGTGCTAAAGGTGCAGCCAATGCGCAACATTGCGGATGATCCCCGTACCCGTTATGTCATGGATCCGGAAGAGCTGCTTGCCGCTTTTCAGGATTTTGAGGCCAACGATTGGGACCTGCTGGCAATATACCATTCTCACCCGGCTGGGCCGTCACATCCTTCAGAGACGGATATTGCCGAATCGTATTATCCTGATGTTGTGTACCTGATCATCAGCCTTGCAGTCCGCCATGCGCCGAAGGTTACTGCCTGGACGATTCGTGATGGCCAGGCATCGCCTGCTGTACTGCAAGTGATCACATCCTGATCGGGATCACTGGCGGGCAAGCGTTTCGTAGTGCAGCCAGCTATTGTACTCTAGCTCAACACCGGTAATGTCATTCCAGAAGGCGATCATGTCCTGTCCCTGCCAGAGGGGGACTAGCGCGTAATCTTCCAGCAGCAGTCTCTGCACTTCTTCGTAGAATCCCTCACGTGTGGCATTGTCATCAGCCAGCGCGGCGGCTTCCAGCAGGGCGTCAATTTCATCAGAGCTGTAGCCTGCGGCTGCCGGGATGCGTGCAGTGGAGTGGGCCAGGGGGATCAGATAGCCCGCAGGGCTGGCGAAAGGTGGCCGCCAGCCGATGATGGCGTTGAAGTATTCCCCACGGTAAATCACACGGGTGAACGTGGCAGTGAGATCGTTCTGGATGAAGGTGATGCTGGCGATTTCGCTTGCCTCAATACTGCGGCGCAGTTCCTGGGCGGCATCGTTCATCAAATCGCCATAGGTATCGGTGGAGATATACAGCGAAGCCTGCACTGGGCGGCGCAGCGGACGGTATCCAGCTTCTGTCAGGACGGCATCGGCCTGCTGCACGTCATATGACGGGTATGAAACCGCGCCGAGACCGAACTGCGGCGGCAGCAGGCTGTAGAGCGGTGCCACCGTACCGTCAAAGCCGCGTTCTGCCACTCGCTCGCGGTCGATCAGCTGGGCAAAAGCCTCACGCACGGCCGGGTCATCAAATGACTGGGCATTGTTCAGCGTCGTCTGTTCATGGTTGAAGAGCAGGTAGAACACCTGCAGATTCGGCTGCTGGCGGATGGTGATCTGCGGTGCTGCCTGGATGGCATCCAGGTCTGGCGGCGCCAGCGCACGCCATGCTACATCTATTTCATGCCCCAGAATCGCCCGCCGCAGATCAATGGGAAGCTCATAGTGACGTATGATGATCCGGTTGTTGAGGGGGCTGAGGCCGTCGAATGATGGATCGGGAACAAGCACCGCCTGCTGACCGGGTTGAAAGCCTTCCAGTCGATATGCTCCATTGCCGATAATGGTGGCTGTGTTGGTGCTATCCAGAAGATCGCCGGGGGGGAATATATCTGGATGCTGTGGATAAAATGGCGGCAGTGCGATCAGTGCCTCAAAATCTGGTAGCGGGATGTGTAAGGTGAACTGTACGGAATTCCCATCGGCTTCTGTAACCGCCGCAATATAACGGTTGACGAAGTCGGCGGGATCGCGTCCCAGTGTGATGACCCGATTAATGGATTCCACAAAGGTGGCGGCAGTGATTGGTGTGCCGTCGGAGAATCGGGCGTCGGGTCGTATGGTGAACGTGTGGAGCAGGCCGTCCTCACTGACGTAATGGTCGGCTGCCAGCGCGAGTTCATAGGTCAGGGTGCCCGGAATCTGTCGGGTCAGGCCGGTATAGAGATGAGCCATCAGCTCCCAGGATGGATAGTCAAAGGCGCTGGCAGGGTCTATCGAGCGTGGAAAGTCGGTTGTGCCGATGGTGATGGCAATCTCGCCTTGCTGCGCGTTGGCATCTGGGCCTGGCAGGGCGGATACACACAGGAGCAGAATGAAAACCAGGAACAGGCCGTGACGAATGAACAGGCGGTTTATCAA
>JALSTC010000378.1 GCA_026983935.1 Ardenticatenia bacterium | reverse complement strand
CACTGAAAGTGGACTTCTTCTGCAGAGCCTGTGACTTGAGTCACAGGCGATGTCTGCCCTCTGACTCTGAATACACCCCTCGTTTCGATTCATCGGTCAGCGTCTTGATGATCATGATGCTGCCCTGTTCACTCCGCGAAGAACCCGAAGTCAACATAATAGCACGGGGAATCGCCCGGTGCGGCATCCGGGCAGTCAATCTCGCCGTGCGCTTTGAAGACAAAAACCCGTCTGTCGTGCCGCTTCATTTTCTTCTTGAGTGTGTTCCACTGCGACTTACTCGGACGATCATGCCCTTCCTGCAAAGTGAAGTACGCGCCGTCGAAGATGGCGCGGTAGTGCCCGTCGCGGTACGCGATCAGGGCCAGCAGGTGGCTTTCCTCCGGGCGCTGGCGGTCGGCCAGCACCCGGCTGATGTATGCTTCCACTGCTTTGCGGGATCGTGGTTTGAAACGGGGCAGGTCTTTCATCGAGACGCTTCTTTCAGATCACGCGGCGCTATTCGTGCCCCAGGATGGGATGCGGCTGGTACGGCTCCTCCAGAAAGGCGATTTCTTCTGCCGTAAGCGTGATCTCGGTTGCGGCAACGGCCTCCTCCAGATGACGCATCTTGCTGGCCCCGATGATCGGGCTGGTGATGCCCGGCTTGTGCAGTATCCAGGCCAGCGCGATCTGGGCAGGTGAACGGCCATGTTCTTCTGCCACTTTGAGCACCCGATCCAGTATGGCAAAGTCATTATCGCGGTAGTACATGCCGTGGGCGTAGGCGTCGGTCTTGCTGCGCGTGGTCTCGCCGCCTTTGTCCCGCGTGCGGTTGCCTGCCAGGAATCCGCGCGCGATCGGACTCCAGGGGATGAGGCCAACGCCCTGATCAATGCAGAACGGAATCATCTCACGCTCTTCCTCACGGTAGATCAGGTTGTAGTGGTTCTGCATGGAGACGAAGCGCGTCCAGCCGTGCAGGTCGGCAGTGTACTGCGCTTTGGCGAACTGCCAGGCATACATGCTGGATGCCCCGATATAGCGGGCTTTGCCCGCCTTGACCACATCATGCAGTGCTTCCATGGTTTCTTCGATGGGTGTGGTGTAGTCCCAGCGATGAATCTGGTACAGGTCTACGTAGTCCATGCCCAGCCGACGCAGCGAATTATCAATGCCGTCCATGATGTGCTTGCGCGAAAGGCCGCGTGCGTTCGGGTCATCGCTCATCGGGTTGTAGACCTTGGTGGCGAGAATGACCGCATCGCGGCGGGCGAAGTCTCGCAGTGCCCGACCTACGACTTCCTCGCTCACGCCGAGCGAGTACATATCCGCTGTGTCAAAGAAGTTGATGCCCAGATCGAGCGCCCGCTTGATGAAGGGGCGGCTTTCTTCCTCGTCAAGCACCCAGTCCCGCCATTTTGATGTGCCGTAAGTCATCGTGCCGAGGCAAATACGGGAGACCTTCAGGCCAGTTTTGCCCAGGTTCACGTATTCCATGAGTCAGACTCCTTTTCAAACAGGTGCGATGATCCCGGTGATCACACAGGCTCCCACCCTATGATACTACATGGTGGAAGCCTGAAGATGAAAGTCGTCGGTGGTGTTATCGGCTGGCGTCAGATCAGTGTCGCCACACAGACGGCCAGCAGCACCAGCGCCAGATAGATATTGGAGGCCTTGAACAGGATCATGGCCTGCTGGCTTTCGTGCTTTTCGTCCTCATGGCTGTGCACGACCAGCAGCCGGATCGAGTCGCGGGCCAGCCACAGGGTCGCCGCAGCGATGGGGATCAGATACAGCAGGCCGAGCGACTCGTGCGTGGCCAGCAGCAGCCCGATCGCGCCTGTGGCGGCCATGTGAACCAGGGTCCAGATCACGGCGCGCCGCCGCTCCATTACAACGGGCAGCATGGGGAAGCTGGCCCGGGCATAATCTTTACGGTAGACCAGTGCCAGACTCCAGAAGTGGCTGGGGCTCCAGGTGAACAGCAGCATGGCCAGCAGCAGCGCCCCCGGATCGGCCCAGTGGCCGACTGCCGCCGAGCCGCTCAACACGGCAGCGCTGCCCGCCGCCCCGCCGATCACCACGTTGAGCAGGGTGCGCGGTTTGAGCCAGAGGGTGTAGACGCCGATATAAATCATCGCGCCCAGCGCCAGGAAGAAGGCCAGTGCCAGGTTGCCGGCTATCAGGGCCAGCCCGACGGCCAGCGCGACAGACCCCACACCTGCGAGCGCAGCCCAGAAAGGCTGTACCTCACCGGTAGCCAGCGGGCGCCGCTTGGTGCGTCGCATCAGCGTATCCTGATCGCGCTCCAGCACCTGGTTGAGTGCACCGGAGCCGCCCGCGGCCAGTGCACCGGTCACGGTCAGCAGCAGCATTGCCGGGGCTGACGGCCTGCCGCCGCTGGCGAGCATTGCGCCGCCCCAGGCGGCAAACAGCAGCAGCACGACGATGCGCAGCTTAAAGAGCACGGCGAAAGTCGAGATCAATTTGCCCAGGGAAGGGGTGCGAGCTTGAATGACGGGCACTTCCAGTTGTTCAGAGGTAAAAGCCATTGTTTATATGCCCCTGGTAACCACACTATATATATCGAAATTATAGCCTTTTTCGTGAAATATGCCACGCTTTGGCGGCGTTTTCCCTCCGGGGGAACATCAATTGACGCTTTGGGGGTATCTACATCCGGTGTATTGGCAGGGCGTGCATAGCAGCCACAAGATCATCCCACATCGCGCCGGACAGCCCGCTGGCCTCCACCGTCCAGAGTCCGCTGTAGCCCCAGCCCCGGATGGTTTCCAGCGCTTCGTCAAACGTAAACGCCTCATGACCGAATGCCGCCCATCTGCCATTTTCCAGGCGGCCCTGCAGATGCACGTTGGCGATGCGATCTTTGATCGCGGCGAAACGATCCAGTTCGTCGTACAGGCCCGCCCATCGTGTG
>JALSTC010000377.1 GCA_026983935.1 Ardenticatenia bacterium | reverse complement strand
CCTTATGCAGCAGCTTGGCATTCGTCGGCGACATGATGATGCGGGCCTGCACCCGGGCTTTGGGCGTGTTCGGCAAGACCTGTGCGAAGTCGAAGACGATTTCGGACATCGAGTGCGTGATCAGGGCAAAGTTGACATACTGGGCGCCCAGGTTGGCGGGAATTTCCACCTTGATCGCCGGGCGTTTGGGCCGGGTATCGGGCTTTTTGTTCATCAGATCTCCTTGCATCGGAGGCAGGCGGAATCATCAGGCGTGCCGGGGAAACCCGGCGCGGTGATGGCCAGAGTGCTGCCTGCATGATCGTGTGCTGCTAAACTGCTAGAAAGGGATGTCCTGCAGGTCTTCCGGCGGCGGCCCGCTGTAGCCGCCTTCCGCGCTGTAGCCGGTATCTTCATCGCGGCGGCTCAGGAATTTGACATCCCGTGCCGTAAGCTCCAGTGTGGCTCGGGGATTGCCCTCGTTATCCACCCAGGCGGAAGCGTCCACCTCACCGGCAACCAGCACACGCATCCCTTTGTAGACGTACTGGTTAACCGTCTCGGCCAGCCGGTTCCAGCAGGTCACGCGGAACCAGGTCGTTTTCTCCCGCATTTCGTTGGTCTGTTTGTCCGTCCAGCGGCGGTTGACGGCCACAGAAAAGTCACAGACTGCCGTGCCGCCGGGAGTATAACGCATTTCTGGATCGCGCCCGACATTACCCACGATCACCGTATATTGATACATGGCATTTCTCCTTATACCTGTGTAACGGCAATGCTACAGCAGGAGTGAAAGACTGTCAAAACCTCACCACCTGCAGGGCGTTTTTCAATCTGGTGGTCAGACATATATGTCTCACCACCTATATATAATAGCACAAATGTTCTTATCCGACCAGCGGCACAGGGCCGTTCCCGGCATGTGAAGCAGGTTGGCCGTATTCAGTTGGCGGGCGGATCGGAGTCGATGGGATGCGGCTTGGTCGTGATGTGCAGCAGGTCGCGGATGCCTGCCGCGGCAGGACGTGTCAGCAGTACATCTGGCCCGACGATGATACCGTCTACGTCGCGGAAGACGGCTGCCACGTCCTGCGGTGTGTACAGCCCCCCCCTGCTCAGCGTGAGGATATGCGCCGGAATCAGGGGGCGCAGGCGGCGGGTGGCGGTGAGGTCCACAACTCCGGTCTCGGGATCATGGTTGTTGATGGCGATGATGCGCGGTTCGTAGGGCAGCGCGGTGAGCAGCTCATCTTCGTTGCGCACTTCCACGATCTCCGTCATGCGGTTGCGCTGCGTGGCGGAGATCAGGCGGCGCATGGTGGCGGCATTAACCAGGGAAGCACGCAGCAGCAGGCCGTCTGCACCGGCGGCCCGTGTTTCGATCACCTGATATTCGTCAATGATGTAATCCTGCCGGATGACCGGCACATCCACGGCATGGGTGGCCAGCGTCAGATGCTCGATGCCGCCGGTCGGCTGGTTGTCGTCGGTCAGCACCAGCAGGGCCTGTGCACCGAGGGCGACCAGACGCCGCGCCAGCGCCACCGCATCATAGGGGATATCTACCGTCTCTTCTTCAGGGGCGAGATTCTGCACCTGTGCCAGCAGGGCAACGTGGCTTCCCCGGATGGCACTGCATACATCGCGAGGGCGTTCCTGCATACTGGCCAATGCGCGCAGGCTGGCCAGCGGAGTCACGACCTGCTTCTGGGCGATCAGCCTTTTCTTGTGTGCGACGATGGCTTCAAGAGACAAGGGACGAGTAGGCATGTTACGCTTCAGTAAATAACGATACACGACGATAACCATTTTTATTGTAGACCCGATGACTGTTTGCGCCAATGCCCCCAACGTCCTATCAACGACAGCCGATTGTCATCAGACGTCCGCGGGCAAAATGCGGTATGCTGCATTCAGCATCCGGCGGGTTTTTTCGCTATACTCATAGGTGGCATCATGCCGCTGTCCGGTCTCTCGAGAAAGGATCACCATCCGTGAAGATCAGCCGCGAGCAGGTAGAACACATCGCCGAACTGGCGAAGCTGGCCCTCACCGATGAGGAGCTGGAAATCTACGCGGATCAGCTTTCCGCGATCCTCGATTATGTGGATGAACTCAGCCAGTTGGATACCTCGGCCATCCCGCCGACGGCATCCGTGCTGCCGCTGAGCAATGTCCTGCGGCCCGATGAGGCCCGGCCTTCTCTGCCGACCGAGGTAGCTCTGGCCAATGCACCGGATGCCGCCGAAAATCAGTTTCGTGTCGCCGCCGTGCTGGACGAAGGCCAGTAGTCGGCGGCCTGCTGCTAACGGGGGCGTGCCATGACCGCGCAGGGCCGTATTCTGATCATCAGTGCTGACGAGGATGTCTCCGGGCCGCTGAGCTTTTACCTCAGCGGGGCGGATTTTGATGTGAGCGTCGCCGCCACGCCGCAGGACGGCCTGCTGGAAGCCGCTCGCCAGCGCCCCGATTTGATCCTGCTGGCGGCCACGCTGGGCGATGTAGACGGCGTGACGGTGTTCCGGCAGCTTCGGCGCGCGCCGCTGACCGCCCACATCCCGATCATGTTCATGGCCGGGTATCTGGACGCCGCACGGCGCAACCAACTGCTGGCCGAGGGGGCGGATGATGTGATCACCGTGCCCTTTGATGTGGAAATCCTGACCCTGCGCGTGCGCAATGCCATCCAGCGCACCCGCCGCGAAGGGCTGACCGAGCCGCGCACCGGCCTGCCGACCGGCCCACTGCTGGCGGAGCAGCTTGAAGCGCTCCATGATCAGCCGGAGAAATGCCGCCTTGATGTGCACATCGCCGATTTTGACGCTTTCCGTGCCCGCTATGACTTCCTGGCGGGCAATGAAGTGCTGCGCTATGCTGCCGGGGCGATCTGCGAGATCGTGGACGACGTGGTCAGCGGCGGCTTTGTCGGGCATCAGGGGGAGGCGGATTTCA
>JALSTC010000376.1 GCA_026983935.1 Ardenticatenia bacterium | reverse complement strand
GACCTCAAGCCCATCGGCTTCTAGGATGCGACGCACCAACATGCGGTTCGAGAGGTTATCTTCGATGTACAGAATCCGTTTGTTCATAGCAAGCTACGCTCCGGGGATCAGCGAGGCCATTCGCCTTTGTTAGTGTAACACAAAAATTGCCTGACTTCCGTTATGATTCTAAAACCAACCTAAAGCTTTTGTGAATCATTAATGATTTTAGTACAGAAGTTGAGCTTATCGGCCTGCTGGTAAAGTGTAGCTGTGTTACAATCCCGCATGTTTTTGGAACTGATTTATCCTATTGTACGCGTTTTTGAGAGGATTTGGCAATGAGTTCACATCGCTACACGCCAGAGCGCGTTCTTGTCATTGTTGCGCACCCCGACGATATTGAATTTGGCTGTGCCGGGACGGTGGCTCGCTGGGTGCAGGATGGGGCCGCGGCCCGCTACGTGCTCTGTACCAGCGGACAGGTTGGTATCAAAGACCCTTCAATTTCCCTGGACGAAGCGGCTGCCATCCGCGAGCGCGAGCAGCTTGCTGCCGCAAAAATGGTCGGTGTTGACGAGGTTGTCTTTTTGCGTCATCAGGATGGCATCCTGGAGAATACAATTGCCCTTCGCCGCGAGCTTGTCCGCGAGATTCGCCGCTTTCGGCCAGAAGTGCTGATCACCGGTGATCCGACGGCCTTCTTTGTGGGAGACAGCTACATCAACCACCCTGACCATCGGGCGGCTGCTGCGGCGGCGTTGGATGCCGTCTTCCCAGCGGCAGGGATGCCGACCCTTTTTAAGGAATTGGAAGACGAAGGGCTGGAAGCACACGAGACGCGCAAAGTTTATGTGATGAGCTGGGACAGTCCTGATACCTGGGTGGACATCAGCGAAACGATTGATCTCAAAATTGCGGCTCTGCGGGAGCACACGAGCCAGCTTGGTGAGTGGAATCCGGAAGAGCGCATCCGGCAGTGGGCGGCTGAACGTGCAAAGGGCAAGGAAATGGCGTATGCTGAGGCGTTCCGGGTGATCACGCTCAAGAGCGATGAGGACTGGGCACGCTGCAAAGGGTATGTCCAGCCGGAGCGCTGTGCTGAACCGGAAAGCGAAGCGGCTGCCGTTGGCGAGGCGGCGCGTTAGCGATGGGCTGTGGATTTGCCGCCCGCGCCGGGAACCGACTCTCTGAGGCGGGCGGCGTAATCCTTACATCTTTTTTACAGCAGGCAGAGCTGTTTTTTGTTATATATAGTAAAGGGGTTACATGATTATCATCAGACCTGTGACGCGGCGCATCCCCCGTTTTTTCGTCCGGGCGCAGTTGTGCAGGCTGCACCACCTCTGGGGCGGATGTTCTTGTAAGGGTCCCTGCACGTGTAGTTGATGTCCAATCAATAAGGAAATCCCGTGACTCAGGCAGACAAACCACCCCCACTTACCATACTGTGCATTGATGATGAGCCGGATATGCTGCATCTGATCCGTGCAGTGCTGCTGCATGATGATCATCATGTCTACACCGCGCTCAATGGTGATCGCGGCCTCAGCATGTTAAGCCGTCTGTCGGTGGATATTGCGATGGTCAATTATCTGATGCCGCGCATCTCTGGCATAGAGGTGGTGGAAGTAATCGCTGCCGAGCGCCGACTGGATAAGGTGGGCGTGATCTTCTATACCGCCGTTTCCCGGCAGCAGTTGCCCGTCGATCATCCTGCCTGGCCGCGTGTGGATGTCTGTCTGCTGACGCCTTTCCATCCCCGGCGGCTGCTGGTTGCCGTACGGGAGGCGCACAAGCGCCGTCATCGCAGCTACGTTTGAGGTGAGGTGACATTTCTCTGCTGGCAGTTTGATGACGTCTCCCGGCCACTCGCCGGGTTTTTTGATTCCGGTGTCCGGATTGACAGCCCTTCAGTTATAATCAATAGCGCAGTGGTGGTTTCCGCTTTTTGCCTGAATTACAGGTGGGTTTTCATGATGGCATGTAGCATGCAGATGAGCACCTTCCATAACGATGATGCTGACCGGGTGACATCCCCCGATGATGTGGTGACCGCATGACGCGCCGGTTTGCCGGATGGCGGGTGGGCTGGCAGCGCACGCTGGCGATCATTTTTCTGGCGCAGCTTTCCGCCGCGACGGGCTTCTCCCTGATTTTCCCCTTCCTGCCCTTCTATGTTGAGTCGCTGGACTCGACAACGGGCCTGAGCACGGAGCTGCTGGCTGGGCTGGTCTATTCCGCGCAGGGATTCACCATGATGATCGCCGCACCGATCTGGGGCGCACTGGCCGATCGCTATGGCCGCAAATTGATGGTGGAGCGGGCAACTTTCGGCGGCGCTGTCCTGCTGCTGCTGATGGGCTTCGTGCACACCGCCGAGCAGTTGATCCTGCTGCGGGCCGTGCAGGGGCTGATCACGGGGACGGTTTCAGCATCAAATGCGCTGGTGGCGGCAGAAGCGCCGCGGGAACGGGCCGGTTTTGCAATGGGAACCGTGCAGGTCGCGCTGTGGAGCGGCATTGCCGTCGGACCGTTGATCGGCGGCACGCTGGCCGATGCCTTTGGCTACCGCGTGCCGTTCGTGGTGACTGCGATCCTGCTGGCAGCAGCGGGTGTGCTGGTCTGGTGGGGTGTGGATGAGCACTTCCGACCGGCACAGGCTCCCGGTCAGAGGCGTGGCCTGTTTGCAGAATGGCGGCATGTGCTCTCGATCCCCGGCGTGCCGCTGGTTTACGCCGCCCGGTTCATGAGCGGGCTGGGACGCAACATGATCAACCCCGTAGCGCCGCTGTTCGTCGCCGCGCTGCTGCCGGGCGGGACTGGGGCCAGTTCGTACACCGGCCTGATGACCGGGCTGGCATCCTTCGCGGGGACGGTGAGCACTGTTTATCTGGGGCGTCTGGGTGACCGGATAGGGCACCGGCGTGTGCTGCTTGGCAGCGCGCTGGCCCTGGCTGTGTTTTATGTGCCGCAGTCATTTGTCACGGCTGCCTGGCAGTTGATCGTGCTCCAGGTGATCACCGGTCTGGCAGGTGGGGGAATTGTGGCCTCGGCCAGCGCGCTGCTGGCTCGCTATTCTCACCCCGGCGAGGAAGGCGCGGTGTACGGGTTGGATAACTCGGTGCTGGCGGCATCGCGGGCCGTCGCCCCGATGGCTGGATCGCTGGTGGCCGTCGGGCTGACGCTGCGCGGCACATTTGCCGTCGTTGGCGTGGTGTATCTCGTGGCAGCGCTGCTGGTCTTCCGCTGGATGCCTGCCGATGCTCCGATCACATCCGACGTTCAGCAGGCCGGGGCGTAAGATGGCAAAGTGGGGACAGAGGCGTCTGGTATATCTGCTGGCACTGCTGCTGGCGGGGCTGCTGCTGGTGAGCCTGGGGAGGTTTGCCCCGGCGGTGGCCATGCCGCCCTACACGCTGACGCCGGCAAGCACGCCAACCCCCTCACTCACGCCGACGCCATACGCGGAGCCGGAAGGTTGCCAGCGCCCGCCCGATGACTACACCCGCGTGTGGATCGGTGAGGCACAGTTCAACGCCCGCACACTCGCTATGCTCGACCATGCGCAGGCGCTCTACTTCGCACAGGGTGGCTATGTGGACTTCCGGCGGGCGATCACGCAGGGCAGCTACAATGCCGGTGAAGTGGCTGCCAGCTTTGGCACCCATGATGGCGGCGGCGCGGTGGATCTCTCCGTGCGCAGTCGGATCAACTGGGAGGTGCTGTGGGATGAGATCGAGCCGATGGTCTATACGCTGCGGGTGGCGGGCTTCGCCGCGTGGCTGCGTGAGACGGATGATCTCTATCCCGGTTCGCCGATTCACATTCATGCCGTTGCCATTGGCGACCGCGACCTTTCCCCCGCTGCCCGCGCCCAGATTGACGGGACATTCGGTTATTTGCGCGGCTTCGATGGCCTGCCACAGCCGGACGGCGTTCCGCACGAGGACAGGCACGGCGGCCCTGTGATCTGTGAATGGATGCGAGAGATGGGTTTTGAGGATATGCGCGGCCAGCCTGTGCCGTCGCCAACGCCCGGCGGAACCGCCAATCCGGGGAGGTGAAGTAAATGGGTTTCCTGCGCCGATTATTTGGGAAGGGCACGCCCGGCCCAGACGCCGCGCCCGGTGATCTGCTGGATTACCTGGAAGCACGGCGGGCCGCTGCCGAAAAGAAGATACTGCGCCGCTACCGCCTCTGCCCGGAGTGCAAAAGCGACTATTTGCGGCTGGGCGCGTGGACAAAAGGCGGCAAGGCCGGCTGGACGGTAACCTGTGTGAACTGCGGCCATCTGCTGATCCGCACGACAGAGGTACGGGCGAAGTAGGGGGGTTTCGCCGCCTGTATATCGGTAAATGATCAGGTTCACCGCGAAAGCGCAGTGCAGCCGTCAGGAACAGGCGCGCTGCGGCAGACATGATCGGATGCAGGTACTGTTTTTATTTTCAGGAGAGATGCGACAAATGGCTCCTTGCCTGACCTTTTCGACCGGCTCACTGTATCTCTACAGCCTGGATCGCTGTTTCGCACTGGCGGCGGAATACGGGTTTGACGGCATGGAGATTATGTGCGATTCGCGGCTGGATACCCGCCAGCCGGACAATCTGCGCCGCCTGATGGACACATACGGCATCCCGGTGCGCAGCCTGCACGCGCCGTTTCTGGGCCGCCCCCTGCCCGGTTGGGAGATGGAGCCTGTGGCGGTCATCAAACAGACGGTTGCACTGGCCGAACAGATCGGTGCCGGGCATGTGGTCGTCCACCTGCCGGGCCGCATCGGGCGGGCGCTGGTGCTCTACGGGCCGCGTATGTGGCATTTACCCGCATGGCCGCACAGCGGGGCCATCCGCCGCTGGATGGCAGACGGCGGGCTGGCCCGATTCCAGACCGGGACGTCGGTCAAGGTCTGCGTGGAGAACATGCCGATCCTGAGCAACCGGCTCAAGCGTCTGCTGCCGGCGCTGGATCAGAAGAAGCTGATCTGGTGGAACACGCTGGAGCAGTGGCCGCAGGTGCACGACTATCTGACGATGGATACCACGCATTGGGCCACACACGGCATTGATCCGCTGACCGCCTACCGCGCCGGGAATTCGCGCATCCGTCATATTCACCTGAGCAACTTCCGGGATGGCAAAGAGCATCAACTTCCCCACAGGGGCGAACTCGATCTGGCGGCGCTGCTGCGGCAGGTGGCCGCCGATGGCTTCGACGGACATATTGTGCTGGAACTCAATCCGCAGACGCTGGAAGCGGTGGATGAGGCGAAAATGCGCCGCAATCTGGCCGAATCGGCGGCCTTCTGTCGGGAGGCGTTAAACGGCGTCGCATGATCTCAGCGGGGCAGCTTGTCCAGGATGTTTTGCAGCCCGACGGGCAGCGGCGCGGAGAAGGTGAGCGGCTCGCCCGTGGATGGTGAGCGCACGGTCAGGTCGGCGGCGTGCAGGAAATGACGCTTGAGTTTGATGCGCTGCTTGCGACGGCCATAGACTGTATCCCCGACGATGGGATGGCCGATGAAGGCCAGATGCACGCGAATCTGATGGGTGCGTCCCGTGCGCGGGAAAATTTCCAGCAGCGCATGATCGGCGTAGTATGCCAGCACGTTGAATTCGGTGATGGCCTCCCGTCCTTTGCGGACGACGGCCATCTGTTTGCGCTGGCGGGGGTTACGCCCGATCGGCGCTTCGATCCGCCCGGTGGCTGAGGCGGGATTGCCCTCCACCAGGGCCAGATAGCGCTTGCGGGTCGTGCGTGCCTCGAACTGTGCCGCCAGCGCACGATGAGCCTGCGGGGTGCGGGCGACCACGATCACGCCGGATGTGTCCTTGTCCAGCCGGTGCACGATGCCTGCACGGTGTTGATCGCCGACCTGTGCCAGTTCCGGCCAGCGGTAGAGCACGGCATTGACCAGTGTGCCGGACGTGTGGCCGTAGGCCGGATGGACGACCATCCCGGCGGGTTTGTCTATGGCGATCAGGTCTTCATCCTCATAGAGCACCACCAGCGGGATATCCTCCGGGACGATCTCGCTCCTTTCCGGCGGCGGCAGGTAAACGGCGATCACCTCGCCGCCTTCCAGCCGGTAAGATGGTTTGCCGGAAGGGCTGCCGTTCACGGTGATATGCCCTGCTTTGATCAACGCCTGGATGCGCGTCCGGGAAAGATCGGGTATCCGGGCAGCCAGCGCTCGATCAAGGCGCTCGCCGGGAGTGTCAGCGGTGAAGACGAAGTCCGGTTGTTGGTTTTCGTTCATGGTGACCGATCATTCATTGGGCATCTGCTGCAGAGCATACCCTGAACGGGGGCGGCGCGGCAACATGCGGACGCCGTGAAAATGAAAACGCCCTGCCCGCTGCGGGCAGGGCGCTGGCATGACATGGGCTGTGGACTATTCCAGGGTGAGCAGATAGGCGATCAGATCGGCGATCTGTTCTTCATCGAAGATGTCGGTGTAGTTGCGCGGCATGAGCTGATCCGGATAGCCGTCAACGACGTAAGCGCCGGGATCAACGATTGACGTGTGGATGTATTCTTCGGCGCTCATGCCTTCAACGCGCGTGGCGGCACGGCTGGGAATGTTGAGCAGGCCGGGGCCGATCAACTGCTCTTCCGAATCCACGCGGTGGCATGTGGCGCAGGCAAAACCGGCTTCCGGCTGCATCTCGTTAAAGAGCACCTCACCATTTTCGGCGTCACCTACCATGACCGCCCCTGCTTCTTCTTCGACGGCGGTCGGTTCCTCTTCTTCGGCCTGAGTTTCCGGGGTTGCGGTTTCTTCTTCGGTGACTCCGGCTGCTTCTTCCTCTGGTGCTGCGGTCTCTTCTGTCGCTTCTTCTACGGTTTCTTCAACCACGGCTTCTTCTTGTTCGGCGGCGGTTTCGCCTGCATGTTCGGTTGTCCCATCTGGCGCTTGCAGCGCAGGCTGGCCACAGGCGGCTACCGTCAGGATCAGGATGATCAATAATACACTCAACAGTTTGTTCATCGCGGACATATCCTCACGTTTTTTGTGAAATAATTGACAGGCGGGGGGAATTATAGCCCGTCGGTTATACACTGACAAATTTTCTCGGAAATAGACCTGAGCAGCTCGTTTCACCGGATGATGCAGGCATGTGTCAGCCGTTCCAGCAGGGTGCGGCGGGCGGCACTGCCTTCAGGGGACAGCGCGGAAACAGTCACCGCACCGACCATTTCTGTGCTGCCGTCCGGGTGGCGGCAGCGCCACAGGTCGTGGATCACGTAAGGGATGCCCGCCACCATGCCGAGCATGATCATCACATGGCCGGGCATCAGCAGCAGCGCCCCCGGTGGGACGTGCTCCCCCAGGATTTCTACGCGGGCGGCGGGGGAATCGCCGGGCGCGAAGGTGGCCGCCAGATCGCCCACTTTCCCCTGCTGACTGCTGTTGCGCGGCAGCAGGATACCTATCGTGGCCCACACATCCCGCACCAGCCGTGAGCAGTCCCTGCCGGGCCGGGCCAGCCGCATTCCGCCCCAGCCGTATGGCTCACCCAGCAGGGCAAAGGCTTGCGTCAGGATGCTGCGCAGCGTGGATGGCAGGTAGCCGTGATGCCACTCGGCAAGATCAGCGGGGATGTACCCCTCGGCAAAGATCAGTTGCCCCGATTCATCCCGGCGCGGAACCTGCAGGCGATTTTGCCCGGTCAGGGGCAGGCGTGTGCCCATCTGCGCGGTGACGTGCTCGCCGTCCGGCATGGCGACTCCTGCCCAGGGTGCAGTGGCCACGGCGAACGGCTCCGCCTGCACGTATGCCTGCACAGCCTGCCGCGTGCCGGAGGCGACGGCATCCAGGCGCAGCCAGCCCCAATAGTGCGGCGTCAGGGCCAGGCCCCACAGCCCATCGGCGCTGGTATGCAGCACGGCCACCGGCCAGCCGACGTCCACCGTTGTTTCCTGAAACTGGTCAAACGGCAGGTCGTCCGGTGCCTCCAGTGCCGTGATGGCCGTCGGATATGTGCGCACCGGTGTGCGCCGCGTGACCAGACCGAAGCGGGGAGCAGCCGTTGCCGGGATGGCATCAAGGGCGAGGTTCTTCTGGAGTGCATCCCACACCGTTGGGGCGAAGGGCCTGCCGCTGACATCATAGTATTGCCGTTCCGGCGGGGATGGCATGACCGCCCGGATTTCGTCCGCCGTCAACGTTTCCGGCAGGTCGAACAGATCGGGGATGCCGATGACTTCCGGCACACGCGTATTGAAGGCTGCGATCTCGGCGGCGTCTAGCAGCGGCACATCCGGGTTATTCAGACGGGCCAGCCAGTAAGCGGCTTCCAGCATCTCGGGGGTGACATGGGGCAGTCGGATCATCAGGTTTGCTCCGGGGCAATCGCGGTCGTGGATGACAAAAAGGATTGTACGGCCTGCCTGCCGCGGGGGCCAGCAACTGTGGGAGATTGCCTCTGGAGCGAGCCGGGCGTAAATTTGCCTTTGAGGGTGTCCGCCGGGGTACAATAAGGATAGCTCATCAGCGAGAACGGGGTTTGTTGGAATACGTCGCATCCCGGCGTGGAATACCGCGTAATATCAGGTATAGCAAGCTGTGGCAGCGGCCTCATGTGACGGGAGGATGATATGCGCCATCGCCGCGTGTGGATTGCGTCTCTATTGTTTTTCGGCGTCCTGCTGGGTCTGGCGATCAGCCGGGTCAGTGCGGCGGAAAGCCGCCAGGGTGACGAATGTATTGTTGACGCAGACGAAACAATCGATTCTGATTTCTACGTGGCCTGCAACACGCTGACCATTGAGGGCGTGATCGAGGGCGATCTGATCGGTGGAGCCTGGGCGGCAACGGTTGCACCGGGTGGCCATGTTGAGGGGGATATCTGGCTGATCGGAGGGCAGCTTCGGCTCGATGGGGCGGTTGGCGATGACGTGCATTTTATGGGCGTGGACCTTGACCTGACCGAATCAGCGGAGCTGGCGGATCGTGTGGATATCAGCGCGGTGGCGCTGAACGTGGAAATCTGGGAGCGGGCCACCCTGCCCGGCGATCTGCTGGTGCTGGGCTATCAGACCATCGTGCGCGGGGATGTGCAGGGCGACGTGAGTTTCAACGGCTCGGCACTGGTCATCGAGGGCGCGGTGGATGGTGATGTGTATGCTAAGGTAGGCGGCGGCGATACCTCACCCAGCTTCATCCCGTTTCCGTTCCCGTTTTCCGTGTCATTCCAGACTCCCGGCCTGACCGTCCGCTCGGCGGGACGTATCGGCGGCGACCTGTCTTATACCGGGCCGCGCCCCGGCAATATCAATGGCCGCATCGGCGGCACGATCAATTTTGATCTGGTGGCCCCACGCCCGGACATCACACAGGCCGCGATGGAAGCCGAAGAAGTCCAGCCGCTGGATGTCATTGCTCGCTATCTGAACCACGTGCTGACCGATGTGCTCTCGCTGATGGCGGCGGGCGTGATGGTGATGGCCCTGGCACCCGCCTGGATACGTGAGCCGGCTGCGCTGCTGCCCCGGCAGGCGCCTTCCAGCTTTGGATGGGGGCTGATTCTGGCCCTGCTGGCAGCCCCGGTCAGCCTGATTTTGCTGCTGGTCAGCATCCTGGCGCTGATTATCCTCTCTCTGATCACGCTGGGCGGGTTTACCGGCATGGGGGTTGTGCTGCTGATTGTGGTTAACGCGCTGGTGATCGGGGGGATGACCTTTGTCATTCTGTTCATGTCCCGTCTGGTGATCAGCGACCTGATCGGGCGGCGGTTGGGCAAGCGCCTGATCCGCACGCCGAATCGTGTGGCGGCGCAGTTGCTTTCGCTGCTGCTGGGCACGATCGTCTACACGCTGGTGACCAATGTTCCGTTGCCCTGGGTGGGGGTGGTCATCAATGCGGTCGGGGTATTCATCGGCCTGGGGGCGATCGCGCTGCATGCCCGCCAGCTTTACCAGCGGATCATGCGCAGCAGTTATCCGGAATATGCAGGTGAGGCGGACATGGCGGCCCACCCGCTGGCTGTGGATGCGCTGCTGGGGACGGCACCGGAGCCTCCGCCGGACAGCAGCGACCTGCCAGGCCCCGGGCTGGCGAATCTGCCGCCGGGCTTTGACTGGTGGGGCGAGGATGGAGACGAGTCTGCTGACTGAACGGACGGGCCGCTGGTCTCAGACGGAGAAATCTTCTTCTTCGTCTGCCGGGCGGACGACTTCAAAGGTCTCAAAGAAGACGCTCGGCTCGCAGGGATAGCGCGAATCTTCATCGCCGTAGGAGATGATGAAGTAGCCGGCATTCGCGTGGAAATCCTCGCCGCGTATCCGAAATGTGATCGGCTCATACGTCTGAAAGACGGCCACTTCCATCACTTTCTTGCGCACCCGGAAGGTGTTTTCTTTTTCTTCCACCGGCCCCAGAATGTCGTACAGCTTATCGAATTCACTGCCGGGGACGGGCCACCGTTCGCCGCGCACACCGGTCATGATGTAGTCCCCCGGATAAGCTGTGCGCGGGCCTTCCCAGGTTTCCACAACCTGTTCCTCGCTGACCAGTTCCGCTTCCATTTCAATTGGACGCCGTCGTGCGATGTACGTGCGGCTTCGTTCTGACATAAGCCTGTACTCCATGCCTCATTGTTCGGTGTGCGGACGGGGTGATTCATGGCTGCTGGCTGTCATGATACGGTAGAAGTAGAGGAGTGGGCAAGTGTGCGCTACGCGCCGTCCTCCGTGCTGCCGTTCGTCATCAGCGGCAGTCGAACGGTGAAGGTGCTGCCGCGGCCCGGCTCGCTCTCCAGCATGATCTCTCCACCGTGCGAGGTTACGATTTCTCTGGAGATTGTCAGTCCCAGGCCGGTGCCCCTGGCCGCGTTTTCATTAGCCCGGAAGAACGGCTCAAATATCTGTGTCTGCAATTCTGGTGGAATACCGACGCCGGTATCTTTGACGTGAATGAGCACCGTGTCAGCCAGACCCTCGGTCAGTTCGATGGTGATCTGACCGCCCTCCGGCGTGTAGTTGAGGGCATTGGTGGTCAGGTTGGTGATGACCTGTGAGATGCGGTCGGGGTCTACGAAGGCCTTGAACGGAGTCTCCGGTAAGATATAGGACAGCGTTTTTTCCTCGGACTCGGCGCGGGGCAGCAGGGATTCCACGACTCTCCGAATCAGGTCTTGCAGGATGGTTGTCCGCCTGTTCAGTGTGATGACGCCGCGTTCAAAACGTGATACGTCCAGCAGGTCTTCCACCAGCTTTTCCATCGTGTCGGTGACCTCTTGCAAGACGTCCATATGTTTCTCGAATTTCTCGGGCTGCTTGCGGAGCAGATAGAGCCGCATCTTCATGTTAGCCAGCGGGGTGCGCAGTTCGTGGGAGGCGCTGGCAATGAAGCGGTCCTTCTGAGCCTCCAGCGCCTTTCGCTGGCTGATGTCCCGGATCAGGGCGACTGTACAGACTGGTTCTTCTCCCGGCGGGCTGACCAGAGTCACCGTCAGGCTGGCGTCGAATTCAGACCCATCTTTGCGCCGCAGCCGGACTTCGCCACGCCAGGCAGTGCGGGTGCTGAGTGCCGTCAGGATGTTCTCGCCCAGATCGATGTAGCTGCCCTGTGTTCCAGCCAGCAGTTCGGGCAGTGCCTCCCACAGGAGATGATTCAATTCGCCCTGGGTATAACCGGTCATGATCGGCACCAGCCAGTTGACGTAGCGGATGGATGTGCCCTCGGTATAGATCACACCCTCGCCCATCGAGTCCAGGATGGCCTGCAGTTGTGCCCGCTCTTCTTCAAGTTCCCGCGTGCGCAGTATGACATGATGTTCCAGTTCCGCGGCATGGCGGCGAATCTCGTCGTATAACTGGGCATTCTCAATGGCGATGGCGGCCTGGTCAGCAAATGCCTGCAGCCGCTCCACATGGCGCTGTGTGAAGAATCCGGGCTGGCGGCTGTCCAGATTGATGAAGCCTATCACCTGCCCGTGTGCCAGAATCGGGACGCCGACGTAGGAGCGAATCCAGGCCACTTCCGGCCAGGAGTCGTCCCACTCGATCGCATCTATCGGTTCCTCTATATTGCTGATCAGGCAGGGCTGGCCAGTCTGGAACATCCGGCGGAAGCTTGGCAGGTCTGTCAGCGGCAGACGCAGCTCTTTCATGAAGGTATCGTCAACTTTTTCAGCGTAGCCATGCCACTGGACGGGATGCAGGATGTCATTCTCGACCAGCATGATATTGGCTGCGTCATGGGGGACGACACGGCCCACGTTTTCCAGAATACCGTTGAGCACGGTGTTCAGGTCAAGTGAGCGGGTCAGTACGGCGATAGTATCTCGCAGCGCTTCGGCCAGGGCACGCTGTTCATGCTCGGCGGTGAACAGCCGGGCGTTTTGAATGGCAATAGCGGCCTGGTTGGCAAGGATGGACAGCAGCGGAATGTTGGTGGTGTTGAAGGCGTTGGCCTCATAGCTCTGCACGTTCATCACACCAATGACTCTATCTCCACTGAGCATGGGCACGTACAGGGCGGATCTGGGGGTGCGATCATCTCCTTTGTCCACGTCTTTGCCGGGAATCAGGATGAGACGCCCTTTCTTTTCCAGGGGCGGACCGATCTTATCCAGATCAGCGATGCGAGGCTTGCGCGTTCGAATCGTGTCACTGGTAGGGCCTTCGCCCAGCGGCAGCGGCGGGAACCTGGCCGGATCGGCCTCTTCACCGTCTATAATGGCATAGCCGCAGGTGATCATCTCCGCTTCAGCGTCATAGAGGGCGATCACGAAATGGGGGACCTGCAGCAGCCGCTGCCCGACTTCCTGGTACATCACCCGGTAAATCTGGCGAACGTCCAGCGTGGCTGCCAGCGTTTGCCCGATTTCGTGCAGCGCCAGCAGTTCACGGTTGCGATTTTCCAGGTCCAGGTTTAGCACTCTGAGTGCTTCTTCTGCCTGCTTGCGCTTGGTGATGTCACGGGTGATGCTGCCCATCATGTAACCACGGGCAGTCTGGATGGGGAATGTCACAGTCTGAATCACACGCCGCTTGCCGTTGGGTAGCTGAATTTCGTGCTCCTGAATTTTGCCCATCCAGGGAGCTTCGCCGCTTGCGAGGAAATCGCGTACGGTTTCTTCTATCCTGAGGCGGTGTTCGGGTGTACGGCGTTCCTCTGGCAGAGAACAAAACTGAATTTCCCATATGGGCTGTCCCAATGCTTCAGCCCGTGGGATGCCGGTGATCTGTTCCTGGCTCTGGTTCCACTCGATGACAATTCCCCGCTCATCAGTCAGTACGATGCCGTCTGCGGATTGTTCAACCAGGCTGCGGAACTTATGCTCGCTTTCCCGGAGGGCCTCTTCCGCCCGCTTGCGCTCGGTAATATCCAGCAGCGTGCCGACTACTGCCGGGCGGCCCTGGTAGGTTGCGCGCCGGCCCAGCACCTCAATGTCAATATCTGTACCGTCTTTGCGCACGCCCCGCATGGTGTAATGACTGACCTCAATTTCTCCTTCAATGCGCCGCTGTATATTTTCCTGCAT
>JALSTC010000375.1 GCA_026983935.1 Ardenticatenia bacterium | reverse complement strand
CTGACCGGGCAGTTGTGCTGACGGCGTGGCCGTGACGATCAGTTCAATGGCCGGGTTTGTCTTGTCTACTGTGGCCGTCCAATTGGCACTGGCTGTATTGCCCTGCGGTGAGACACCAATGGCCGTCACAATGTTGATCAACGGATCGGGGTCGGTATCTTCGACGGTATACTGCACCTGGACGGTTTCCACCTGCAGCGGATCCAGTGTGCTCGGAATCGCGCTGATCAGGCCGACAAGCGTATCCACCACGGTGACATTGGTTAGCTGCACGTCGCCGTCATTTTCCACGCGGATGGTGTAGTTGATGGTGTCGCCGGGGCCTGCTTCTGTGACATCGGCGAACTTGGTGACGTTAATGGAAGGCGTCAGCTTGTTGACGGCAACGCTGGCCTCGTAGTCCACAGATATGCCGGCTGCCGTCGCGTGGACGGTGACGGTGTTGTCCACCACATCCGGGTAGCTCTCAGCCATGGTACAGGAGAATGTCGCCGTAGCCGCCCAGCCGTTTGGATCGGTTCGCGAATGCAGGGTGATGGCCGCACCGGGTGGATCGACCCCATTGTCGAGGATGATCTGATTGCTGCCCGGATCGCATGGCGGCGCTTCAAAGTACAGATCATCTGCGGAAATGTCCGTGACCAGGTCGCGTTCGTTGGTGATTTGCAGATTCCATTGGATTGTATCGCCAACTTCCACGCCGGTATCCGGACTGGTGAACTGCAGGGTCAGTCCCGGCCCGATGAGCTGAAACGGTTCCGGGGTGGCAGTAGAGCCAAGCGCCGTGCTGCTGTCGCAAATCTGGTTGCCGCCCGCGCTGCCTACATTGCCCCAGCCCCAGAATTTGTAATTGACACTGGAAGGATCAACTGAGCGGGCGACATAGGTAAACGTGCCATCTACTGTTTGCCCCGGTGCCAGCTCTCCGGGATTGCCGGGCCATGCGGCCCAGGTTGGCCCGACGGCTGCGACTTCCCGAAGGAAGTCCCCCGGGTTGACGGTCAGTTCACCGTCGAGATTGAAGAGCGTTTCAGTGGGGCTGGTGTTGCGCAGCCGGACGTGGAAGGTGACCGTCTCCGTGGGTGCGGCCTGTGCGGGGGTGGTGTAGCCGTCGTCTGGCGCGCCAACCCAACCGGAACGGGCAGTTTCCACAGCCACCAGTTCCACGCCGATCTCATTGGCCGGGTCCGGGTCCGGACTGGTGCACTGCGCCGGTGGTGTCCCCAGTGTGCTGGGATCTACGCCCGGCGGTGGATTGAGCGGCGCATCATTGCTTGCATCTGCATGTGCCTGTGAGGGTGTTCCCGTCAGAAACAGCCCCGGTGTACTGAGGATGATCAACAGCCCGTAAACAAGTGTCAGAACGACTCTCATCGTTTTCCCGGTCATGATTTCCCCCACAGATGCTCAATGTTCATTGCGCGCAGGTGACGCCAGCCGATGGACGGCTACGCGGCGTGTTTTCTCAACCATTTACCAGAGAGATAAACCCTCTAGCTATCATTATCTGTGTGTTTATGCTTATGTGGCAAGTTATAGAATGTCTGGTTTTGTTACGGAGTTGTGCGAGTTCCTTTAGAAAGTGGCAGGCCTGTCCGCCTCCTTTGTTTTCGGTTTTAGTAGCATTATGGCGTGGTATTGTTCAAGGAGCCGCTGCGCCTGGGTCTCCCAGCCGATGCTGTTCTGCGCTGCTTGCACGGCGTGCTGCCATTGTCGGCGGGCGGCAGGGTCGGCCAGGGTGGCAGTTGCCCGCGCAAAGTCGTCAGGGGCACGGCTTTCCCACAGCACCCCGATCGGGTGCTGAGCGTAGAAGCGGGATAAGGCGGGAGTGTGTGTGCTCAGAACGGGCAGCCCGGCAGCGATAGCCTCGAAAAGCTTGTTGGGCAGGGCGAATGCATAACTGGGTAGGGTGGGATCAAGGGCAATGACCGCGGCATCAGCGCTGCGAATGGCCGCACTGACCTGCTCCGGCGGCACAGGTGGGACGAAATGCACGCGCTGCGCAATGCCCAGCGCCTGTGCCAGGGCTTGCAGATGTGTCTGCAATGGCCCTTCTCCGAGGAAAGTCAGGTGCACATCTGCCGGTGTGTCGGCCAGCCCTCTTAATAGATCGGGCAGCCGCCGTCCGCGTGCGATCAGGCTTCCGGTGTGCACCAGCCACAACCGTGCGTCTACCGGGCGCGGCAGCGATGGCAGATCGGGCGGCGCAGAAATGGCAGAATTGAGGATGACGGTTGGGGGAAAGGTGTGCCACTGTGCCGCCAGAAAATCGGCCAGTTCCGGGCTGACGGTCAGCACGGCGTCTGCGCGGCGGGCCAGTATGCGTTCAATCCACAGATTCAAGCGTCGCAGCAGCCGTCCCGGAACTGTGCGCGGCTGGAATCGGTGAAAGTAGAGTTCGTGCGTGTCGTAAATCAATTTACCGGGGGATCGCCTGCCGGTCAGTGCCAGGCTGGCCAGCACCAGCGCCGGGTAGTCATGGGCGTGCCAGATGACGGCCTGCTGCTGCCGCAGGAATGTGATCAGTGCAATGGCCTGCCATAAATGGCGGGGCAAGTTCAGCAGCCAGAAGCGGCGCAGGCCGGTAACGGTCCGCCCGTAGCGAAAACGGTGCAGTGTCCAGCCCCGATGCGATTCTGTGTCTGGCAGCGGGCTGCCGGCAGCATGTGTGCCGATGACGCGCACCCCGTAGCCGGCCTGTGCCAGGGTGCTGGCCTCGCGGCGCACGCGGCTGTCGTGGGTCACGTCATTGAGCACCAGCATAATTACCTGTGTGCCGGGATTACGGGCCTTATCCAGTGCTGTCATGCGGTCAGCCTGTTATACTCTGGTCGTTGGTTTTGTCGGATTCTACGGATGAGGATTATCCCATGAAAATCTACACAAAGACAGGCGATGCCGGGGAGACGGGACTGTTCGGCGGCGGGCGCGTGCGCA
>JALSTC010000374.1 GCA_026983935.1 Ardenticatenia bacterium | reverse complement strand
CCCTGCCCGGGCGTAATATCCGGGAGTGGCGTGTCAAAGCGCACTATGACGCTGTTGTCTGGCTGCGGTGTGATCTCTGCCGGAGCCGGGCGAGACTGGTAGCGAATCTTGACCTCGGCCCGGATCGGCGCTGCTGGCGGCACACCCGCAATCCAGTTGACATCGTGGGCGATAAGCGTTCTACGCCCCAGTTCATCCCTCGTGCCTACAATCAAGATATTGCGTGCTGCATCCTTTCCGAGCACATAGAGCGGCTCAGGGTGGCTGATACGCAGCCCTTTACGCTGGCCGATGGTGTAATAGGGCAGGCCGGAGTGCTGTCCCAGCACCTTGCCGCTGCGGGTGACGATCGGGCCGGGCATGATGGATTCGGGCGCGTGCTCCGCTAAAAAGCGCCGATAGTCCCCGTCTGCCACGAAGCAAAGGTCCTGGCTGTCATGCTTGCTGGCAACAGGCAGCCCGAATACTGACGCCAGCTCCCGGATTTCCGGCTTGGTGTAGTCACCCACCGGGAACATGGCATGGCGGAGCTGATCCTGTCTCAGCACACTGAGGACGTAGCTTTGATCTTTATGGGCATCCACGCCTTTCAGCAGCATCAGCGTGCCATCTTCGGCCTGTCGCACGCGGGCATAGTGGCCTGTGGCAAGGTACTGTGCATCCAGGGCCAGGGCGTGGTTGAGCAGGTGGGTGAAACGAATACGGCGGTTGCAGGCCAGGCAGGGATTCGGCGTGATCCCGGCGCTGTAACCGTCAATGAAGTACTGCACGATCTCCCGCCTGAACACATCCTTTGTGTCCAGGACGTAGAAGGGGATGCCGAGTTGATCGGCTATGCGCCGTGCATCGCGCATCTGGTCAGGTGTGCAGCAGCGGTTGTGCGTTTCACAGGCTGCCTCCGCGACCGTGTCCTCCGCCCAGAGCCGCATCATGATGCCGATAACCTCGTAGCCTTGCTCAACAAGCAGGGCAGCGGCCACAGAACTGTCCACGCCGCCGCTCATGGCAACCACAACACGCACATTCTTCCGCGGTGTCATCAGAGACGTGCTCCCAGCTTGCGGATTTTCTCGACAGCTTCCGGGATGACATCGAGCGCATAATCAATATCGGCATCGGTTGTCTGGCGGCCAACGGTCAGGCGAAGGCTGCCTAACGCCCATTCCGGCTCAATACCCATGCTCAACAGCACGCCGGAAGGTTCCGGGTTGCCCACTTTGCAGGCGCTGCCACTGCTGGCGGCGATACCCTTCAAGTCGAGGTACATCAACAGGGCGTTGCCGTCCACGCCGCGGAAGACAAAACTGGCGTTGTTAGGCAGCCGCTGATCAGGATGACCGGTCAAACGCGAGTCTGGGATGCGTGACAGAATGCCGTCAATCAGGCGGTCGCGGTGATGGCGATAGTGTGCATTGTGCAGGTCGGCTTCTTCATAGGCCAGTTCCAGGGCCTTTGCCAGGCCGACAATGAACGCGACGTTGTGGGTTCCGGCGCGTCGCCCATTTTCCTGCCCGCCGCCGCTCTGGCTGGGCGGCAGCGTGACGCCCTCACGCACGTACAGCGCGCCGATGCCCTTAGGCCCGTAAAATTTGTGGGCGGAAACAGCCAGCATATCCACGCCCAGTTCGTTTACATTCAACGGAAGTTGCCCGGCAGCCTGCACGGCATCTGTATGCACCAGTACGCCATGCTGATGAGCGATGTCTGCAATTTGTGCGATTGGCTGGATCGTCCCCATTTCATTATTGGCATACATCACGCTCACCAGCGCCGTGTCCGGGCGGCAGGCGGCGGCGATTTCTTCCGGATCAACCTGTCCATATTCGTCTACCGTCACACTCGAAACGGCGAAATCCATCAGATCGGCAAGCTGCTGCGCAGTCCTGGTAACGGCACTATGTTCGATCGGCGTGGTGACCAGATGATTGCCCCTGCCTGTCTTGCGTGCATGGAGCATTGTGCCGCGCAGGGCCAGGTTATCGCTCTCTGAGCCGCAGCTCGTGAACACGATCTCGTCAGCCTTGCAGCCGAGTACGTGGGCAACACGTTCGCGTGCCTCTTCTACGGCCTGCTCTGCAGCTTGGCCAAATTGATGAATTGAGGAGGGGTTGCCGTAAATCTCGCTGAAATAGGGCATCATGGCTTCCAGCACCCGCGAGTCAACAGGGGTGCTGGCGGCGTGATCCAGGTAGATGGGCCGGGGCTGATGCATAGGGTGTCTCCAATGCTGTGCTATGATTTTGCTGACTGACATTTATTTTACCCTACAGGCCGGGTTGTGACGATAGTCAGTCCAATTGGGGAGTAAAGCGCGTTGTCGCCTGCCCCTGGGCGCACTATAATCAGCAGGATTTTTCTGATTGGGGTTCTGTCTTCAGGATGAGTCTACCATGCCCAGAGTCTTCACCTGGCAGTTTGATGTGCGCAGCTATGAACTTGATGCATTCGGGCATGTCAATAATGCCGTGTACCAGAATTATCTGGAAGAAGGGGCGACACGTGCCAGCGCCGACGTAGGGTATCCCTATGACTGGTACTTCACGCAGCGTCGCGCCTGGGTGATCCGGAAGATGAGCATTCGCTATCTGACACCGCTGCGCTATGGTGACAGCGTCAAACTGCATACCTGGGTTTCGGATGTGCACCGCATTTACAGCCATCGTGAGTATGACATGCGTCGTGCACGTGATGATGCCCCGGTTGTTCGTGCCCGTGCCAAGTGGGTCTATGTCAATCTGGACACCATGCGCCCGCAGCGCGTGCCTGAGGCTGTTGAGGCGGTGTTTGAGCCTGATGGAGAGCTTGAAGACCTCGGCATTCGCCTGCGGAACCCCCAGCCTTTCCCGGACAGCCCTCGTTATACATCCACGCGACGTGTGCAGCGCTATGAGCTTGATCCGGCGGGACACGTCAACAATGCCGTTTACTTGAACTGGTTTGAAC
>JALSTC010000373.1 GCA_026983935.1 Ardenticatenia bacterium | reverse complement strand
GCGCGCCCTGCACCGCCTGGAGAAAGAGGCGCTTCAGCTCACGTCGTGATGGCATCATCCACCTCCCGCCACGCCCAGGAACGTGCCGACGCCCGGGAAATCGGTCGGCATGTTGCCGCGTCGGTCGTCAATGGTGCTGCCGAAATTGTCCGAATAGCCGATGCGGCCCCCCGCTCCCCACAGGTAGAGCACATCGGCGTTGTCCCCGCTGATGGTGATGCTGTTATAGGTTTGCTGCCAGCTGGTCGGCCCGAAAACCTGTGTGTAGGTGGCCCAGCCATCGCGCGTGACAAAGCCCGCTACGTAGTCGTCCGTCTCCCGCGCCCCCACCATGACCATGATGTTGGGGTCAAGCGGGTAGTCCTTGATCTGCCAGCGGGCATAGGTGTAGCCTCGCGGACCGTATGTCTGCGCCCCCTCGGTGGGGGCCAGATCGGTATGGACGGTGCCCGCCGTCCTGTACAGCCTGTTGCTGCCGGACGCTTTCCATGGCCGCGTCGTGTTCCTGGGCCAGGGCGGCGGCATCCCGCCCGATGCCCGCCCGCTCCCCCGGCAGGCGGCGCAGGAATTCCAGACTGCCCGCCGCCACGCTGCCACCCAGCCCCTCCAGACCGGGCAGCCGCGCGATCAGGCTGCCCAGGCGGACGACGAACAGGGCCAGCGCCTCGGCCACGTCCAGCAGCGCTTCCTTGATGCGCAGGCCCACCGCCCGGAAGACAAAGTGCAGGTCGGTCAGGGCCTCTCCCGCTTTGCCCACGGCCGCGGCCAGCGCCGTGACCACCGTGGCGATCGCGCGGGCCGCCACATCCAGGATGGTGCCCTGAAACTGCCCGACGTCGGGCGCGGCGCCGGCATCCACAAGCGCCTGGCCTCCTGCCTGCCCGGCGACAAGACCGCCGGTCACGGCCACGCCGACACCGATCGCCCGGTTCACCTGCGGCCCGCCGATGCCGGCAAACTGCGCGGCGCGGGCGGCTCCGGCTCCCAGCCCGGCCAGCCCCGCCAGCGTGCCCACCAGCCGTGCCGCCTCCGGGTTGCTCTCCCGGATGCTGCGCAGCATGTCGGACAGACCGCCAACCAGCGGCAGCACCGCGTTGTGGAGCAGATCCGTGGTCATCACGCCCGCCAGCTCGGTGGCCTCCGAGCGCAGTTCGCCGAAGGCGTAGAGACCCTCCTCTCCCATCGCCACCAGGGCATCCTCCGTGGCACCCACCTCGTCCAGATAGGCGGACAGACCCTCCAGGGCGCGCTGCGTATCGCCCGCGGCTTCGTCCATGATCTGCTGCAGACGCTCCCGCCGCAGACCCTCGAAGCGCCGCACCAGGGAGGTGATGTTGCCACTGGCGAACTCCCGCAGGGCGATGGAAGTGTCGAAGGTGCGGGCCGTGGGATCCACCACGCGCAGGCGCTGCGCCAGGGAGACCAGCGTGTTCAGTTCGGCGTTCGTGGAGCGGGTCAGCGTCAGGAAGCCGCGCGCGCTTTCGACAACCTCCAGGTAGGGCTGCCGCAGGCGGTCTGCAAAGCGGCGCAGACCCGCCAGCTCCCGCTGCGCCGCCTGCTGGCTGCCCAGCATGGTGCGGAACTGGACGTTGATCGCGTTGAGATTCTGCGCGGCATGCAGCCCGAACGCGGCGAAGCCGGCGGTGAGGAGATCCAGACGCGCTGCCATGCCGTTCAGATTGGCGACGAAGCCCCGAATCCCCCGGCTGGGCTGGTCGAAGGCGCGCTGAATCTGCGCCCCGATCTGCTGCACCCGCGCTGCATCCTGGGTCAGCAGGTCGGTGCGCAGCCGGATGGCCGCATAGGCCGTGCTGACGTTACTCCCTGTGAAACTCACGTCACCTCACCTCGATAATGCCGAGCTGGCCAAACATCGCCCGCACCGTGTCCCTCGACACCCGGCGCATCAGGCGCTGCAGGCCGCTCTGCCCCGCCGACGGGGCGAGCAGCTCCTCCAGCGTGTAGCGCGGCCTGCCTTGCTCGTCCCGTTCCAGCAGCCGGTTTTCCACCCACAGCCCGAAGCGCGTCACGCAGCGGTCCAGCTGCAGACACGTCCACCAGCCATCCAGTCCGTAGCGCCGCTCGACCCATTCACGCAGCCTCAGTATCTCGCTCGCCGCCCGCCCCGTCTTCTCCTGCAGCAGGTACAGCCCCCACAGGGCGGAGCGGTTGCTCACGAAATTTCTCCAGCGCTTTCGCCGGAAGCTGCACGGCGTCCCGGATGGCCACCAGATCGTCGTAGCTCAGGTCGGTGACCAGGATTTCGTCCTCGTCCAGATCCTCACGGCGCTTGTCCCTGGCCACACGCGGATAGACCAGCGCCGCGCTGGCAAAGGCCTCGGCCAGCGCCCGGTCTTTCTTCAGAAACTCGATATAGGTCATCTGCTCCCGGATCGTCTCGGCGGTGATCGCCCTGCCGCTGAAGGTGGCCGCCAGCTGCGCCTCCAGAAAGGCGTACAGCGTGTCCGGCACGTAGCCCAGCGTGAGCAGCATCCCCGCGTCCACGCTGCGGATGCGCACACGATGCCCGCTGGGCAGCTCGACCGGCACCCCTTCCGCCGCCCGGCGGATTTCCGCTGCGGGGGTGAGCTTGAAAAACCCGTTTCTCTTGCGCATGTCCTGTCCCCCCCGCATTACGCCAGCGCCGCCGGCGGGATGGTGACAGCCCCCACCGAGGCGCGGTCGATCAGCTTGCCGAACCCGTAGGTGGCGTCGTTGTAAACGGCCTGCGCCTGCAGCCGCGGCGTGATGAAGCCCTCCGCCGTGGCCTGCACGATCTGAATGTCCTGGTTGATCTTGATCTTGGGCAGGAAAACCTCGAGCTGTCCGGCCCCGGAATCGGCCACCAGCACCTTACCGATGATGCCCAGATAGGGCATCACGACCCTGTCGATGACCAGCCCCTTGTCCGTAGCGCCGCTCTCCAGCGCCTTGCCCAGCAGC